>JANLYJ010000186.1:0-11768 GCA_031365555.1 Gemmatimonadaceae bacterium
CCGCCTGGCATGACGCTGACGCGCAGGCCGCCCTGTTCCACCGTTACGCCTTCAGCGGTCATGAACTTCTTGACCTCTATGCCGGCTGCGGGGGTGAGAATAAGCTCGAGTTCTGGTTGTGACGAATTAGCCATTTGAACCTCCAAATCAGGAACGGCCACGACGGCCGCAACCCATATCTATAGTATGCAATTTAAGCGACTTCAGCCGAAGGAGGTAGCTGTTCCGCGCCCCCTCGTGCAAAGGACTTGGCTATCCAGGCGAACGCAACGGCTGCGACGAGCATCAGGATGAGCCCAGTACCCGTCTCTCCGAAAATGAGCTTCCCAATGCCGAACAGCGTTGAATACACTGCCACGATGCCAGCGATCCAGTTCGTCCAGGCAAGTGCGCCTCCCGGAATCGACTCTCTGCCGTAGCCAAGGCGCTTCGAAATAGTTGCCCAGCCAGGGCCGCCCGGACGGACTCGCTTGTAGAACGATTCGAGAATTTCCGGGCTTTCGGGCTGGGTAAGGAATGTCACCGACAGCCAGATGACCGTGCTTACGACGACCGTGACCAGCATGATCATCGCATCGGCATTTGGATCGCCCTTCGGGTAGAGCTGGGGAATCGTCTGGAAAGCAACCATCGACACAACCAGCGATGCGATCATGGCGCTGATTTCCGACCATGCGTTAATGCGCCACCAGTACCAGCGGAGAATGAGAACGAGTCCTGTGCCTGCTCCCATCGCCAGAAGGAAGCGCCAGGCGCGTTCAACTGAATCAAGCTGCGATGTTACCAGAATCGAGGCGAGGAAAATCAATACTGTCGCGATGCGGGAAATTTTCACGTAGTGATCTTCCGTCTCGTCCTTCTTCATGAAGCGGCGGTAAATGTCATTGACCAGGTACGAAGCGCCCCAGTTCAAATGCGTTCCCACCGTTGACATGTAAGCCGCTGCGAAGCCGGCCATCATCACGCCGCGCCAGGGAGTTGGCAGGTAGTCAACGAAAGCGTGGACGTAGCCTGATTCCTTGTCGGCGAGATTGGGATAGAGAATCACCGTTGCCAGACCTGTAACGATCCACGGCCATGGTCTCAGTGCGTAGTGTGCAACCTGAAAGAGGAGTGTTGCCAGTACGCCGTCGCGTTCGGTTCTCGCAGAAAAAATTCGCTGCGCTACATAACCGCCACCACCCGGCTCTGCGCCCGGATACCAGGCCGCCCACCACTGAACCGAGAGGAAAACCGTGAGCGCCATGATCGGCATCCATGCGTGCGCGGCAATTCCTGAATCGGTGAACGAAACAGGCAGCACGGAAAGCGCGGCGGACTCGCTTCCAAAATGTTCGGCCAGCTTGGTCTTCATTACACTGATTCCGCCGACGGCATTTACCGAGTAAACGGCGAGAATGATGACAGCGGACATCTTGATTACGAACTGGATCAGGTCAGTCCAGAGCACCGCCCACAGTCCGGCAGCGACCGAATAGACAACCGTGATGACGAAGCAGATTCCTACGGCGAGAATCGGTGAAATGCCGAGTGAAATCGTGAGGATCTTGATCATCGCCCGGGTGACCCATCCCAGGATGATCAGGTTGATCGGAATGGCCAGGTAGAGGGCGCGAAAGCCGCGCAGGAATTTCGCAGGCCGGCCTGAATATCTGATCTCGGCAAACTCGACGTCGGTCATCACATTCGCGCGGCGCCAGAGTCTCGCGAAGAAGAACACAGTGAGCATTCCGCTCATCACCATGTTCCACCAGAGCCAGTTGCCGGCTACACCGTGCGCGACTACAAGCCCGGTTACAACAAGCGGTGTGTCAGCCGCGAAGGTAGTCGCGACCATCGAGAACCCGGCCAGCCACCAGCTCACATTTCTGCCGGAGAGGAAATACTCTGCGGTGCTTTCTCCGCCCTTCTTGGTAAAGAGAAGACCTACTCCCGTCGAGAGGGCGAAGTAGGCAGCGACGATAATCCAGTCGATCGCGGAGAGATTCATTTCGCCCTCTGGGGCTTAAAGAGTTTCGGAGATTACTGCTTCCGGTCTTCGGTTCGCTTCGTCAAAGATTCGCCAGATGTACTCGCCGATGATTCCAAGCATTATGATGATCAGCCCGGAGAAAAACGAGATCAGCGTTGCGAGGGTCACGAATCCGGGAATAGGCGACCTTCCGAGCAGCGCGCTCCGCACGAGAACAATTCCGTATATAAAACTGATAATTGCAATCCCGACTCCGACAGTTGATATCATTCGGAGTGGAGACATCGAGAAGCCGAGCAGGGAGTCGAGGAAAAACTTAACGCGCTTGCGGAATGTCCACCGAGACTTGCCGTACATCCTCTGGCGTCGCTCATAGGTGATTACGTCAGGCTTGAATCCCAGCCAGTATGCGAAGAGTGCGTTGTTGATGTTCTTCGCGCTGTTGAGCATGTGTGGAAGCATTGCCTTGTCCATCAGCCCGAGGTCGTAGCCTCCTACAGGGTAGTCCTTCACAACGAAGATTCTTATCAGGCGATAGTAAATCGCCGCGAAGAGGCGGGAAGACGCACTGTCATGGCGGCTCTCACGGACACAAATCACGAACTTGGACCCTGCAAGCCACTTATCGGCCATCTGCAGAATGAGCTCGGGCGGGTCCTGGAGATCCGCCGCCAGCGACATGAAACAGTCGCCCGTCACAAAACTGAATCCGGTTTTCGACGCTGATACAGCGCCGAAATTTCTCGCAAGGCGAATTACTGTCACGCGTTTCAGGCTTTGCTTTGCTTTCTTCAGCTCCTCAAAAGAACCATCGAGTGAGCCGTCATCGACAAATATCATTTCGAGCTCGATACCCTTGGCCTCGAGCTGCTTTTCTACTGAAAGCATCTCGGTAACGAGGTGGGGAAGTGATCCCTCGTTGAAATAGACGGGAACGACGACGGAAAGCGTTTTTCCGCTCAGGAGGTCCGCTCCTGCCAGCGCGTCCTGTGTGTTCCGCCTTTCTTTCCTGGTATGACCATATCCATCTCGAGGTGCGGTGCGCCTACTCCAACGGTGAACTCGATAAGATAGTACGCGTTACCGATCACCCAGCGGAGCGCGACATCCCTTGCTGATTCAGGGAGCAGGTCGATCGGAGCGTCGTGTGCGTAAAGCTTGCTCGAGTTCATGAGGATCTTCCCGTACTCGGCCTCCCGGTGCCATGGGGCGAGACCTTCGTCGCCGAATACAACTTTCCCGCCAGGCTTTACCACGCGGGCCATTTCTGCGATTGCGGCTTTGCGGTCGGTAAACACGTTCAGTCCGCCGAAATGAAATGCAGCGTCGAAGTAACCATTCTCGAACGGCAGATGCACTGCATTGCCAACAAAGAATTCCGGTTCGACATCGGTCTTTCCAAGGGCAGACCGCATGCGGTCACGGCCAATCGATAGCATGCTAGGCGAGAGATCCTGGATGAAGAACTCACCCTTGCCATGAAGTTTCTTTGCGATGTGCACCGAGTCGCGGCACGTGCCACTTCCGGTTTCGAGCACGCGTGATCCCGGCTTGATCGAGAGGAGGCCGACCATCTTCTCACGCACATCATCCTCGTTCTCGCCGAAGCTCTCAAACATCCAGTCCATGATGTGGTCGTACTCGCGCGCCGTCGCCTCGTAGTACTCGTTCTCACGACGTTCTTCGTCGCTGAACACCTCATCATCTTCAGAGATGAGGCGAGGGATCCCATCCCGAACCGGATATTCCTTGCCCGCCGGCGTGGAAAACAAACCGTCAATGACTTCTGAATCGAACTCCTGCGAAACCGCGAGCGTCATCGGGTTCTTCGAGTACGGGCAGAAATATTTTTTCGCTGACTCCTTCTTCATGTGGTTCTATTCAACGCTGGGAGCGCCACGCAACGACACTCGGTGCAGGCTTCCACTTGTAGCCGAAGTAACGTGCACGGAACGGATCTTTTCCTTCCTCAGGTCCAAGCAGCGAAGGAATGTCGATTTGCTGGCCAAGGAAAGCGCGGCCAATGAGGTGATTCACAGCGCGCCGGGGACCCTGCGAAGTATTGGCGCCGGCGCGATGATAAGCCATGGCGTCCATTAGCAGGAAGGTACCCGCTTTCGCGATCGTTACCTGTTGGTGCTTGAGCACGAACTGATCGGAAGGAAATTCCTCCGCGCGGTGAGTTCCCGGGAGTAGATACGTACCTCCGGTCATCTCGTTGAACTCGTCCACGCAGAGCAGCGCGGCGACGGCAAGTGGAGCAGTCGCAGTCCAGTGCTGGAAGGGGAGATCCCGGTGCCAGTTGGTCTGGTAGTGTTTGCGAACCGGCTGGTTGATGAGGCCGTTCTGTTGAAGCAGCACAAAGCTCTCGCCGAAAATGCGCGTGCACACTTCGATGAGGCGCTTGTTGGTTGCGAGGTTTATGAAAACGGGGTCGTACACAAGCGGGCTCCGCACCACGTCTGCGTCCTTGGTTCCCGCGAGCTCGAGGCCGGCAGCCTTCATCTCATTGCTCTGCGTCTCGTAAACGCGAGCCAGCCCGTCCCTGATCTCCTGCAGCTCTTCAGCTGAAAGCCCGCTGTCGAATGTTGTGCAGCCGAGACTGTATAGCTCTTCAACTACAAGGTCTGTTTCGTCTCCATTCGGGCGAGCGCGCGTTACACCATATGAGCCCACGCTTTTATCCATCATCCTCTCGAGTACGGCGTTATTTGGGTGCTGGCAGCGGATCAGTAGAGGTGGCGAGACCGAATCCAGTCGCGCCATGTCTGTTGCCGTTGTAGAACATAAGGGTATGGTCCGGTCGAGTCACTACATAACCGTAACAAATCATCTCTGAATCCCAGCCGACAGCCGAGCGGTCGAGAGTGATTGCGTCATCGCGGCGAGTCCAGCGCAGCCCGTCGGGGGACTCTGCGTAGCCGAGACGGTAGGGCGCTGTGAGCGACCTGATTGAGTACCACATTCTATAGATACCGTTCGATACGGTGACTACTGGGCGACCGATGGCGTATTCGTCCGGAAAATCGGGACTGAGGCAGATGCCCGGGGTACTGGTCCATGCTATCCCATCAGCCGATTCGGCGTGTCGAACCACGATTTGATATCGCAGTCCTCGGTCATCTTCTACCCATTCGAGACAGGACACATACCACATCCGGAACTTTCCACTTTCGACGATCACGAAGGGCGCGCCGCGGATGAACGGATCGTCGGCAGTGCGCTCGAGGACAGGGAGTGGCGAATGCTTCTCGAAGGTGAGACCGCCGTCGTGGCTGATGGCGAGCCCGGTGAAGATCGCGTAGGGGACGCGTTCAGTCCTCTGCCAGCCCTGATAGTACATGTACTTCACGCCGTCTTTCGTTGCAACACTAAACGCAGTCGCGCCGCAATCATCGAAGAGTCCTAGTGCTCCCAGGTCGAGCACCGGATTTCTGGCCACATGGATAACCCTGCTCGGATCGGATTCTTCAACCTCCACGTAGCCGGTTCTACCAAACTGCTGCTGATCCAGCGCCGTGTAGTAGATACGCAGCCTTCCATTTCCTAGATCGTCGACCGTGGGAAAGGAGGCATTTGTGTGAGCCCAAGGCAGGTCCGCAGAGGACGCGTGGACCAAACCATTCTTTTGCCATTTCATTGGGTCATAACGTATCCCACCTTGCATCGAGAACCAACAGCCAGCGGCAGGGTACGACAGATGCGAGTAGGTTTACGGACCCTTTCTCCCAAGCGGCAATGCGACCAAACTCAGCTCTGTCAGTTCTTGCGGCCATCACCATCGCGACTGTAGGTAGCGGATGCACAGTCACCAACCATGCTCTGGACCCAACCAACGATCTTGCCGAGTCTCCGGTCAGATCCGGGATCACTGGACTTCTGAAGGACAGCATCCACCTCATTGCAGGTAAGCGCGTAGGGATTCTCACGAATCAAACCGGGATAAATGAGAAGGGAAGGTCGGACATTGACCTGCTCGCAACCGACTCTCGCGCGAGGAACGCAAAGGTTCAGCTCGTTGCGATCTTCACTCCTGAACATGGTCTCGAAGGAACTGAAGACCGGCAGAACGTTCCCGGCGGAGTGCACAAGGCAACTGGCGTCAATGTGTACTCGTTGTATTCAACCCGGACTACCGCACCACCGGACAGCATCCTTCAGCGCATCGACGTTCTTGTGTTCGACCTGCAGGATATCGGAACGCGCACATGGACCTACGTGAACAGCATGGTCTACACGATGCGCGCTGCTGCGAAGAATGGGAAGAAGATGGTAGTGCTGGACAAGCCCAATCCAATTAGCGGATACATCGTCGAAGGCCCGATGCTCGACCCGTCTGTCATCGCGAAGTTCCACCCGCCCGGCGCGCCCTCCACGAGTGATGTGGTTCCAATGGTCGCGGTTCCGATGCGTCATGGAATGACAATCGGCGAGATGGCGCTCATGTACAAGGACGCGCTCGGCATCAATGTGGACCTGAGCGTTATTCCGGCCAGGGGATGGCAGCGTGAGCTCTGGTATGACCGGACGGGACTTCCATGGGTGAAGCCGTCGCCGAACATGCCGACGCTCCAGAGTGCGATGTTGTACCCGGGCATAGTGATGTTCGAGGCAACCAACCTTTCGGTTGGCCGCGGAACGCCAATCGCATTTCAGCAGATCGGTGCGCCCTGGCTCAAGGCCGCTGAAGTGGTGAAGATCCTGACCGAGCGCGAAATGCGCGGAGTGCGTTTTGTTGCGGAACCATTCACCCCCGTTGGTTCAGCCGACTCGAAGTACAACGGCGTGCGAATCCCGGGAATCAAGGTGCTCGTCACAAATCGCAGCGGAATCCAGCCGGTGCGTGTCGGTGCGGCGCTGCTCTGGGCGATCAACAAGACCTCACCGGATTCGCTGCGGGTGAATGCGTCGAGCTTTGATCGTCTGCTCGGCTCGCCCGCTGTGCGCGAGGCAATCATGCGCGGGGAGGATCCGGATAAGGTGATGGATCAGCAGTTTCAGGCGGTGTACGAGTTCAGGGAAAGAACTCGGAAATACCTCCTCTACAAGTAGAAGGCCTCGCAACTAGCTCGTCTTTTGCAAGACAAGTTGATTCTCAAGGAGATTTTTATGAAGAAATTCCTATTTGCGGTCGCACTCATCACGGCCACCGCCTGCGCGGGCCGGCAGGTCGAAGTGACAACCGGCGCGGAGCCGGCAGCTGAAGCGGGGATTCACATGACCAACAACCTGAGCCAGGCTGTGAATGTGTATGTGACAACCGGCGGAACTGACATGCTGCTCAAGCAGGTTGCTGCGAATTCGACCGAGCATTTGTCCGTTCGCGGTGTGGGCGTGGGAACAAATGTGACGCTCAAAGCCATCACGGTTGACGGAACCCGAACATACACCCGCAAAGACATCGCTTTGAGCACGATGTACGAGTGGAGAGTTCCGTGAGGCTCTGCTAGCCATAACGTGGCTCTGTGCGTAGTTTTACGGGTCGAAGGTAAGTCAACTTCGACCCCTTTTTTTTGCTCGTTTCCGCCCCCCAAAAACATGGGTGAATGAAAGCTCTCTGGAGTTCCCTAACCAACGTCTACCTGCGCGTCATCAGTCCCATAGCGGACCTTTTGGTGCGCACGGGCATCAGCCCGAACACGCTGACGACCGTTGGAACGCTATGCACGCTTGCCGGCTCGGTTGCTTATGGAATGGGCCATATCAAGACCGGCGGATGGATTATCGGCATAACGGCGATCTTTGACGTACTGGACGGCACAGTTGCCCGCCGGTCCGGCAAGTCCACGGTTTTCGGTGCTTTCTATGATTCCACGCTGGATCGCGTTGCGGACGGCGGCGTGCTCCTCGGACTTGCCTATTTCTTTGCCACCAGTCCTGTGCATCAGAGTTTGCGCATGGTGGTCATGTGCTTCATCTGCCTCATCGGGACCTACCTGATCTCATACACGAGGGCGCGCGCAGAAGCCCTCGGCATCGACGCCAAAGTCGGCATCATGCAGCGCCCCGAGCGCGTTATCCTGCTGTGCGCCCCTCAGGCGTTATTCGGACTGATGTTGGGCGGACTCGTACTGAAGGGAATCGTTATCCTTCTCACAGTCACAGCCTGGTGGACTGCAATTCATCGCATTCTGTTCGTCCGCCGAGCAACACTTCACCCGGTCGCGTCGCCACTTCGCGTTGTGACCGACTTACCCAAGCAATCACCGATCGCAGCGTCCCGCCGCGCTCAATCCTGAATATGGAGAATACAGAGTTGCCCCCATCGGCCCCTCCGGCAAGCCGCCCCTCAGCAGCGCAAGGAAAACTCGGAATCCTGACCCCCGGGCTCGGCGCAGTTGCAACAACGTTCATCGCTGGTGTTGAAAGCGTACGCCGCGGCTACTCCAAGCCGATCGGCTCACTTACGCAGATGGCGACAATCCGCCTTGGCAAGCGTACCGAAAATCGTTCGCCGCTCATCAAGGATTTTGTTCCACTCGCCGACTTGAACGACATAGTGTTCGGCGCATGGGATCCAATTCCCGATGACGCACTCGTAGCAGCGCGAAAGGCGGGTGTTCTCGAAGAGCGCGACATCACACCGATTGCTGATTTCCTCTCGAGCATCAAGCCGATGCCCGCGGTGTTTGACAACCACTACGTCACGCGACTGAACGGCCCCAACGTCAAGCAGGGCAAGACCAAGCGTGATCTCGCCGAGCAGCTGCGTCAGGACATTCGCGACTTCAAGACGAAGAACAAGCTCGACCGCGTGGTGATCGTATGGTGTGCATCAACGGAAATTTTCATCAAGCCTGGCCCGCAGCACGCGACGATCGAACAGTTCGAGAAAGCGATGGAGCGGAACGATGAAGCGATTGCACCGTCGATGCTGTATGCGTGGGCTGCGATCATGGAAGGCGTTCCGTATTGCAATGGAGCGCCCAATCTCGCAGTTGACACGCCCGCTCTCCAGCAGCTCGCGCTGCAGAAGGGAGTTCCGATCTCCGGAAAGGATTTCAAGACAGGCCAGACATGGATGAAGACCGTCATTGCGCCAGGCCTCAAGGCGCGCATGCTCGGCCTCGCCGGCTGGTACTCGACGAACATTCTTGGAAACCGCGACGGAGAAGTTCTGGACGATCCTGCATCGTTCAAGACAAAGGAAGAGTCGAAGCTGAGTGTGCTGCACACGATCCTTCAGCCGGAGCTATATCCCGACCTGTACAAGGATTTCGCGCACGTGGTCCGCATCAATTACTATCCGCCGCGCGGCGACAACAAGGAAGGTTGGGACAACATCGACATCATCGGGTGGATGAACTACCCGATGCAGATCAAGATCAACTTCCTCTGCCGCGACTCCATTCTTGCGGCGCCGATCGTTCTCGACCTCGCGCTTTTTTCAGATTTTGCGCACCGCGCGGGAATGAAGGGAATCCAGGAGTGGCTCTCTTTCTATTACAAGAGCCCGATGGCTGCCGCCGGTCTGCAGCCTGAGCACGATCTTTTCATACAGCAGACAAAGCTGAAGAACACCCTTCGGCACCTGATGGGAGAAGATCAGATCACGCACCTGGGCCTCGAGTATTACGCATGAAGTTGAGAACGGCCGGATTTGCAATTGCATTCCTGATTTCGGCGGCCTGTACCCCGAGCGAAAAGGGTACAGACGTCCGGCATTGGACCGAAGATCTTGCCGTCCGTATTTCTGTTAACCCGCTTCCTCCGCGCGCACAGGAGGAGATTGTTTACAAGGTCGTTGTGCGCGACAAGAAGACGAACCAGCCGATCGACACGGGCGAAGGAAGAATCTTTGCAACGAGCCACGACGGTGCGAGCGCGAGCGACGGGCTCGCAAAAGGCAAGGAAGTGGGGACTTACTACGCTCGACTTTCTTTTATTACCAGCGGCGACTGGGCGATAGCGCTTCAGTTCCGCCGCGATACAGCCAACCGCCGGAATGCGCTACAGAGAATGGACTGGATTCAGTCCGTCGCTGCACCGACACCCGGCAACTGACATGAAACATTTCTTCCGCACACAGCTCACGCCGGTCGAAGTACTTGAAGTCGCCGACAGCTTTTTCCCGACACTTCCGCTCGAGCGCACCGCACACACAGCGCGCACGCGGACCTTCACCGGCGATCTCGGCTCTCTGAACCTTTCGGCAAAGAAGGAGGGTGGTCACTACACCTTCGTCGAGATTCACACGGATCAGACGGGCGAAAGCCGACTGGACCGGAATGCGAAACGCTTCTTCGTGGAGCTCCATCGTAAGTCAGACCCCGCTCACAAGCTGCAGGCCTCGTACTGATGGCACGTCGCGCCAGTCGCGCTGAGACGAGCACTGCTCTCTCGCGCGATCAGCAGCTCGAGATCTACTACTACATGCGGTTGACCCGGTCCCTCGAAGAGAGGCTGGTCAATCTTTACCGCCAGACAAAGGTCGTTGGCGGCCTGTTCCGCTCACTCGGACAGGAAGCTGATGCTGTCGGAAGCGCTTACGCGCTGGACCGCTCAAAAGGCGACATTCTCTCGCCGCTGATTCGCAACCTTGGATCGATGCTCGTCCAGGGCGCGACGCCACTCGAAATTCTTCGGCAGTACATGGCCAGGGGCGACTCACCGACGCGCGGACGAGAGCTGAATATTCATTTCGGTGATCTGGTGCGTGGATTCGTGGGGCAGATCTCACATCTCGGCGACATGGTCCCTGTGATGGCGGGCGTCACGCTCTCATTCAAGATGCGCGGCGAAGATCGCGTTGGACTCGTGTACGTTGGAGACGGAGCCACATCCACTGGCGCATTTCACGAAGGAATTAACTTCGCTGCCGTTCAGAAATGTCCACTGGTTGTCGTTGTAGAAAACAACGGCTACGCGTATTCGACGCCGGTTACCAAACAGACAGCGGCAAAGCAGTTCACCGATAAAGCGGCCGGCTACGGCATTGCCGCAGAACAGGCCGACGGCAATGATGCGATTGCAACCTACGAAGCGACCAAGCGTGCGGTAGACCGCGCGCGCAGTGGTGGAGGGGTAACGCTCGTAGAGCTGATTACCTACAGACGTAAGGGTCACGCCGAGCACGACAATCAGTCGTACGTCCCGTCCGGTGAAATCGAGAAGTGGGAAAAGGAAAATGATCCGATCGACAGGTACACGGGATATCTCAGCGATACCCTCGATGTGACTGCCAGGGAACTCGCAGCGATTGACGAGCGAATCCTTGAAGAGATCAACGTGGCAACCGATACCGCCGAGCAGTCGCCAATGCCTGAAGCCACTGACTGCCTGGTCGGTGTGTACGCAGATCCGCCCGCTGTGGACTCACTCTGGTTCCGGCAGGGAATTGCATCGGCCGTCGAGAATCACGAGCGCCCTTCCAGCTGGGGGACGCACGATGTCTGAGATCACTTACCTCGAAGCAATCAATCAGGCGCTCTTCGAAGAAATGGAGCGCGACAGGAATGTGTTCTGTCTCGGCGAGGACATCGGCAAGTATGGCGGCGCCTTCAAGGTCACAGAGGGGTTGCAGGCAAAGTTCGGTGAAGCACGTGTCATCGATACTCCGATTTCCGAAATAGCAATCATCGGTGCGGCCGCAGGGGCCGCGCACATGGGAATGCGTCCGGTTTGCGAGATGCAGTTCATAGACTTCATCTCGTGCGGGTACGACATGCTGACGAATTATGT
Organism: Gemmatimonadaceae bacterium; assembly: GCA_031365555.1. GTDB lineage: Bacteria > Gemmatimonadota > Gemmatimonadetes > Gemmatimonadales > Gemmatimonadaceae > UBA4720. The sequence continues at coordinate 11,654 of JANLYJ010000186.1, forward strand.
AGCTACCGCGCGTTACCGCGCGATGCTGCCATGCCCGATGGTGGTGCGCGGCCCTAGCGGCGGTTATGTGCGCGGGGGTCCGTTCCATTCGCAGAATCCGGAAGCCGCATTCCTG
>JANLYJ010000199.1:0-3455 GCA_031365555.1 Gemmatimonadaceae bacterium
CCGCTGCTCATTCCACCAATCCGCATAGGCATCATCACGTTTTCCAGAGCAGTAAACTCACGCAGGAGGTGATGAAATTGAAACACGAATCCCACCGATCTGTTCCGCAGCTGGGCGAGCTCTTCATCACCTCTGCCAGCAATCGGTTCGCCACCGATCACTACGTAACCTTTGGTCGGACGCTCGAGGGCGCCTAACACATGGAGCAATGTGCTCTTGCCTGCACCGCTCGCGCCGATGATCGCAACCATCTCCCGCTTTTGAACTTGGAGGGCGACGCCGCTCAGAATATTGAGCGTGCTTCCATCGCCACCGATAAAGCTCTTGTAAAGATCGTGCGCTTCGAGAACCGCGTTTGCCATGCTATTCGTGCCTGATTGCTTCAATTGGATACAGACGCGCAGCCTGGATCGCCGGGTACAGCGTCGCTACAGCAGCGGTTGCAATACTGGCGACTACGATGAGTACCACGTCGCGAACTTCCGTGGCGACTGGCAGGTGATCGATGAAATAAACCTGAGGATCGAGCGCGATGAATTTGTACCTGTCGAGGGCAAGAGCACCCGCAAATCCGAGGATGAGTCCTGCGAGAGTGCCGACCAATCCGATCACGATTCCCTGCGCAAAGAAAATTCTTCTTATCGACTTCGACGACATTCCCATAGCCTTGAGTATCCCGATCTCACGCGTCTTGTCGGAAACAACCATCGTCAGGGTGCTCACGATATTGAATGCAGCCACGACAACGATGAGCAGAAGAATTACGCCCATCCCCATCTTCTCGAGCTTGAGAGCCTGGAAGAGCGACCGGTTCTGCTCCTGCCAGTCCACGGTCCTGTATGGCCAGCCCAGCATCGCGGAGATCTGGCCCGCCACTGCAGTTGCCTGCCAGCGATCGGTGGTCTTTACCTCGAGTCCCGTGACGCCATCGCCGAGCGCTGCGAACTGCTGCGCTTTGTCCAGGGGAATGAAAACATAGGAGTTGTCATACTCGTACATCCCCGTCGAAACGATTCCCGTTACTTCGAACTGATACACGCGGGGAACGATCGTACCGAGCGCTTCGCTGGCTTTCACACCGGCGATCGAAATCAGATTGATCTTGTCACCGGGCCATGCGTTGAACCGCGCGGCGAGAAGTTTTCCGAGCACGGCGCCCGACCGTTTTCCGTCGCTGCTGGCGAAGCGGAAATCACCGGAGGTTGCATGCTTACGGATCGCTGTTACATCGGATACGCCGCGACCTTCAGGCTCGATCCCTACTATATAAACGCCGCCTGCATAGTCATGACCCGCATTCATGCCGCCTTCGGTGAGGACGAAAGGAGCCGCAGAAACTACTCCTTTTACCTTGCGAACCTTTCCAAGTGCTTCGCGCCAGTTCGCAACCTTGAGATCTTCGCCGTAGGTGAGCACGCGCACATCGGGACTCGCAACGAGAATCTTTTCGCGCAGATCATGCTGCAATCCGTTCATCACGCCAATGATGATGATGAGCGCGCTCACGCCCACCATCACTCCTCCTATGGCAATGAGGCTGATGAGTGAAAGCAGCTTGGATCCGCGCCGGCTTCTCAGGTAGCGCCACGCGATGTCCATCTCGAGACGTGTCATCAGGCTTCCGGTCTCAGCGTAGGAAAAAGAATTACGTCGCGAATGTTCTGCGTGTTTGTGAGATACATGAACATTCTGTCAATTCCAATTCCAACTCCGCCCATGGGAGGCATTCCATACTCCATGGCGCGGAGGTAGTCCTCGTCCACCCCTGACGCTTCCTTGTCTCCGGCTGCGAGCAGCCGAGCCTGCGCTTCCAGTCTGGCGCGCTGATCCAGCGGATCGTTCAGCTCACTGAACGCATTCGCCATCTCCCTTCCGCGTGCAAAAAGCTCGAACCGTTCCGTCAGCGCCGGATTACCCCGCTTTGGCTTCGCAAGAGGCGACAGCTCTTTCGGATAATCGACAACGAATGTCGGTTCTTCGATCGTTGATTCGACGGTCGCCTGAAAAATTTCGTCCATGAGCTTTGGCCGGCTCAGGGTGCTGGCGTGCTCGACTCCAAACTTTTCGGCGGTCTTGAGCAGATCCTTGTCACTGGCTGTTAGAGGATCCAGTCCGGCCGCTTTCGTGAATGCGGGAACCCACTCAATGCGCGCAAATGGCGGCGTGAGCACCGGAACCGCGTCGCTCTTGAGGACGGCCCGGACTGCCTCACTGCACGCGACCATGAGCGACTCGACGACAGTCATCATGGTCTGATAGTCGGCGTATGCCTGATAAAACTCGAGCATCGTGATTTCGGGATTGTGCGTCCGATCGATCCCCTCATTCCTGAAGTCGCGTCCGATTTCGTAAACACGATCGAACCCGCCCACGACAAGTCTCTTCAGATAGAGCTCGTCTGCAATTCGCAGAAAAAGCGGCATGTCCAGCGCATTGTGATGCGTCACGAATGGACGCGCAGATGCACCTCCATAAAGCGGTTGCAGTACCGGTGTCTCTACCTCGAGGAATCCATGCCCGTCCAGAAATGAACGAATTCGCGTGGTCATCTTCGATCTCGCGACGAACAGGTCCCTTACCTCGGGATGCACAGCGAGATCTGCATAGCGCTGCCTGTACCGCTGTTCCGGATCGTTGAAACCCGAGTGACGCACGACTTCGCCGTCTACAGTCTCTTCCTTTCCGAATGGCAGCGGCCTGAGTGACTTGGCCAGAAGCTCGACCGATTCGATGCGAATGGTCGTTTCACCAGTGCGCGTCCGGAAAAGCGGACCCTTCACGCCAATGATGTCGCCCAGGTCGAAATGGTCGAGCAGTGCAAATGCTGCGTCGCCGAGCTGATCCTTCCGGAAGTACAGCTGAATCTTCCCGGACGGATCGGTCAGATGTGCGAACACAGTTTTACCATGCGCGCGCCACGCAATGATGCGACCGGCACAGGCCACCGACGGTCCCTCAGCTTCTGCAGCCACCGCTTCCATTGCCTTCAGTGCATCGGCCGCGAGGTGCGTTCTATTGAACGAATACGCGAACGCATTTATGCCGGAGGCGGTCAGGGCATCGAGCTTCTCACGGCGCGCGCGCTCAACGAAATTCAGCTCGTCGCTCATGCTGCCGCCGATGCGTTTTCCGCGCTCTGCTTCAGGTAGGCCTCGATGAACGGATCGATGCCGCCATCCATGACTTTCTGGACGTCCGGAATTTTCAGCTCGGTGCGGTGGTCATTTACCATGGTGTATGGCTGGAATACATAGCTTCGGATCTGGCTTCCGAAACTTACATCAGACTTGGTTGCATTCAGCGCGTCCTTTATCGCGTTCAGCTTGTTTACTTCCGCCTGATACAGCTTGTTCTTGAGCATCTTCATGGCGGTCGACTTGTTCTTGAACTGGGAGCGCTCCTGCTGCGACGCCGCGACGACGCCGGTCGGGATATGCGTGATGCGCACCGCGGAG
>JANLYJ010000296.1:0-6342 GCA_031365555.1 Gemmatimonadaceae bacterium
GAAATAGGGCGGGAAAATCGTTGTGTGCCAGCCAGGCGTGAGCGCCATGGCAAAGTCGAAGGAAACGACCGAGTGTACTGAAAGAACTAGCGGCGTCGAGAACGCTGCGAGGAACAGGTAAGCACGCGCAAAGTGACGCCATTCCCGGTCGGAATTTCTCCAGCCGAGCGAGAGGACAGCAAAGATGCGCTTGCGAACAGGATTCGTTTCCCTGTCACGCAGAACTGCGATGTCAGGTACTAGTCCGACATAAAGAAATGTCGAGGAAATCGTGAGGTACGTGAGAATCGCGAACACGTCCCACACGAGCGGGCTCTTGAACTGTGGCCAGAGGTAGCGCCAGTTTGGATACGGAATGAGCCAGAAGAACTTCCAGGGACGCCCGAGGTGAAGAATCGGAAAGAGTCCTGCTGTCATGACGGCAAAGACCGTCATGGCTTCGGCGCATCTATAGATGGTGGTGCGGAAGCCAGCCCGGAAGAGATATAGAATCGCCGAGATCAGTGTTCCGGCGTGACCGATACCGACCCAGAAGACGAAGGTGATGATGTACACGCCCCACATCACCGGCGGGTTGTAGCCCGCGACGCCAAGACCGGAATAGATCTGGTAGGTCCACGCTGCCGCGCCAATCAACAGGAAGAAAATCGCGACACCCAGCCCGATGAACCAGGCAAGTGTCGGGTGCAGCGTTCCAATAATCTCGCGATCTACCTGTTCATAATCCTTTACGGCAGGAAGCTGAACGTCCGCGCTCGCAATGTTCGGGCGGCGCGGCTCGTCGCGGGGCCTCACAGGCTTTGCCATCGTTGCCATTAGTGAGCTCCTCCAGCAACAGCAGTCGCAGCAGAATCGCCCGACGCGACTGGATTGTGCGACGTCCCCGGCTCGTTGTGCAGAACTTTCTTCAGATAAACCACTGCCGTGTATGTGTTGAGTTCTTCGAACACATGGTATGCGCGCTTGTCTTTCGCCAGCTGCGCAACTGTCCACCTTTCATCGGCGGCATCTCCGAAAGTGATCGCGCGCGATGGACATGCTTCTGCGCACGCAGTGCTGAATTCATTGGGAATCAGCTCGCGGCCTTCCAGCTTGGCGCGATTTTCAGCTTCACGGATTCTCTGAACGCAGAACGTGCACTTCTCCTTGACGCCCTTGCCACGCACCGTCACGTCCGGGTTCAGCTGCCAGTTGAGCGGCTCCGGGAAAGCGTACTGTGGACGATTCGGTTCGCCATAACCAAACCAGTTGAAGTAACGAACCTTGTACGGGCAGTTGTTGGAGCAGTAACGCGTTCCCACGCACCTGTTGTAAACCTGAACGTTCAGTCCGTCAGGAGCGTGATATGTCGCGTAAACCGGGCAGACTGGTTCGCACGGTGCATTACCGCAGTGCTGGCAAAGCATCGGCACGAAGCGCGTATCGAAATCAGCGCTGCCGTCTTCCCCACCCTCGAAGTAGCGCTCGATTCTCAGCCAGGCCATTTCGCGGCTGCGGAGAATGTTGGCGCCAAATCCCGTTCGATCCGGCATTATCTTCGCGCCCTGCCAGTCTGCACCGACAGTCGGAATGTTGTTCTCCGAGTAGCAGGCAGTGACGCACGCAGAGCAGCCCGTGCAGCGCGCGAGATCGACCGTCATCGCCCAACGACGATTCGCCATGCCGCTCCAATGCTTCGGATCGTACATCCCCTTCTCTTTCGAAGTCGGATCGCCGAGATCACCCTGCGCATCGTTCGCTACAGGCGACCGTAGGCCAGGAAGAAATTCATGGCTCGCGTCACCGACGAACTCGTGATGTCCAGCTTCGTTTTCCTGCTCGTGACCCTTGCCCGCTGCGGGCGTTCCCTGCGTGGCCGCTTCAGTCGCGTGCTCAGCGCCCTCGACGACATGCTCGCCACCGGCCTTGTTCAAATCTCCGACAAGAATTGCCTGGCCGATTCCGCGTCCATGCTGCCGTGCAGATCCCTCAGTCGTAACAATTTGTGTATTACCGCCTGCCTTGCTGACCCTGACCTTGGTTGAAACCATGGCAAGTCCGCCCGATGCATCGAAGGCAGTCGGGAGGATGTCATACGCATTTGCGCCCGCTGATGCGTAGCGGCCGGAGTTTCTGCGCCCACGTCCTGCGGCAACTGCTACAGTGCCCGGCATTACACCGAGATAGATCAAGGCGGGAATGGTGAGGCTTCCAGCATCTGTGTCGAGCTTGAGAAGATCACCATTCTCGACGCCGAGCTGCTTCGCAGTCTTGGGATGAATCTCTGCCACAGTCTGCCAGCAAATTTTCGTGACAGGATCGGGCAGCTCCTGCAGCCACGGCTTGTTCGCACCGTGGTCGCCGAGAACCGGATGCGGATAAACGAGCAGGTAAAAATCTCCGCGCGTCTGAGCGATTGCGGGTGCGAGCGAGATCTGCGGCACAGAACGGGCTGCACCGGCCGACGGCGCTGCAGAGCCCGCCGTGACTCCCTTTCCAAGTGCAACAGTGTGTGCAGCTGCGCCACCAGGGAAACGGGCCGTGAGCCACGAGCGATAGTCCACGGGATACGATCCCGCGCGCATCTTGTTCGCCGTCCCGATTAGAACGTCTGACGTCGCACGGGTATCGAACACCGGATCCATCGTAGGCTGTTGCAGCGACAGTGTTCCACGCGTCGGTTCCGCATCGCCCCACTGCTCGAGGAAGTGGTGGTCCGGAAGAATCAGGTCGGCAGCAGCGGTCGTTTCATCCGGAACGCTGGAAAAACTGACCTTGTAGGCCACCTTGGCCATGGCTGCCGCAAACCCTGCAGACTTCGGAAGTGCGTTGGCCGGATTCGCACCACGGACCATCAGCAGCGATACACTGCCAGCATTCATTCGTGATACCAGCGATGCGATTTCAGCGGTCGAAGCCTGACGCTCAAAGCCAAGCATTGCATCTGCAGGTCTGATGGTCGTGCCAACATTTCCTGCACTCTGGTTCAGCGCATTTACAGCCAGCGCAAGCTCCTGCCCGCGCGATCCAAATCCGCCAGCGAGCAACATGCTCGGCTTAGCCGCTGCGAATTCACGTGTAAGTGCGGTGAGCGAACTGGCGTTTGCGCCGCTCGCGGATGCAGCCTGCGCGACACTCATGGTGCCGGCGAGCATGCGGGCAATCGCGATCTCAGAACCCGGATTACACGGAATCCATACATCTGCATTCAGGCCAGTGAGCGACCGGCGCGGGCCGACATAAATCAGGCGCGGGGCGCCATTGAGCTTGGCGCGCGCATCTGCGAAGTCGAGCTGCTGCGGAACGGAAGCGCCCCATGAATCCAGGAAGTCGGCTCCGAAGGAAACGATCAGGCGCGCAGAGGAGAAATCCAGACGCGGCCATGCTACACCATATGACTGACGATTCGCTGCAATCGCTGCCGAGTCAGCCTCACCGTCGTAGCTGATGTGGGACGGCATCCCGTTCGACGCGAGCCAGCCATCGAGAAACGCCGGGAAACTTCCCGACTCGTGCTGGTTGATGAACACAGCGCCATTTCCGCGGGACGCGGAAACCTTCTGCGAAAAAATATTGAGCGCTTCGTCCCAGCTTACCTGCTTGAGGGCGCCGCCATTCCGCACCATCGGGCCCCGAAAGCGATCCGGATTGTACAAACCCTGAAGCGCTGCCTGGCCTCGCGCGCAAAGTGCGCCGCGATTTACAGGATGCGCAGGATTTCCTTCCAGCTTGATCGTACGACCATCACGCGTCTCGGCGATCAGTCCGCAGCCAGCCGAGCATTCGCGGCAGGTGGTTGCGTAGTATGTCGAAACACCGGGGACTGTTTCGTCGGGCGAGACGAGATACGGGATCAGTTTTTCGACTTTTTCGGAGCTGCATCCAATTGCTGTGGCAGCTGCAGCGCCGGCTCCGACAACCTTGAGGAAATCTCGGCGCTTTACGCCGTTTTCGGTTTCCGTACTCATTAGTAGTGACACGTCGCGCAATCGTATCGCGCCTTAAGCGGTGGATTCGAGCGACCAATGTGACAGTTCACGCACCAGCCCATGTTGAGTGAATTCTGCTGCTGTACCTGCGCCATGTTCTGAACCTGGCCATGACAGGTCTGGCATGACACGCCTGCGTTCACGTGGCGCATGTGAGGGAAGTGCACATACTCGGGCACCTTGTGAATCCGGATCCAGGGCACCGGCTGCTTCTTGTTCCAGAAAGACGCAAGCTTCTGGATCTCCGGCTTCTGGGTCGCGACAACCGTATGGCAGCCCATGCAGGTACTCATGGCCGGCAAACCCGGGTCGGGCGACTTGTTAGCGGAGAAGTGACAGTAGACGCAGTTCATCTTGAGAGTCTGAACGTGCGTAGGGTGTGGAAACTTGATCGGTTGTACAGGCGAGTTTCCCTGGCTCGAAGACGCGGCGCTGTAGGCCGAGACGACAGCGGCCAACGCAGCAAGCGCGAAGAACCCCGGAACCGCCAGCCATTTCTTGCGCACGTTTACTGTCAGAAATTTTTTCAAAAGGCGATTCATTTCCTCGGCGATGTGAAATTCTTCACAAGGAAAACTTCGGGCGGAAAGTTATTCTTCCAGCGCACGTATGCAAGCGGCTCAGGTGGTATCGCCCTGACCTTTTTCCCGCCGAATCCTGTCGACAGTGCGAAGCACCTCGATTGATATGGCACGAAGCAGCGCAATTTCACGAGAATCCGGCGCCGCTCGGTACGCCAGCGACCGGACACTTCGGTTGATGTGCTCGGGGTACCTGGTCTTGAAAAAGTCGATCGTTTCGAGCGCCTTCGCGGTGTCGGCAAAGAACATCTCGTATTCGGCGCTGCTCGCAGGAGGTGCATCTTTCCTTGGAGGACCAATAGGCCTGGTGGCGTCTTCCGCAGCCAGGTGCAGCTCGTAGAGCGCGATCAGTACTGCCTGCGACAGATTAAGGGACGCATAGTCGGTTGTGGGGATGGTCACCACGAGGTGGGCCCGGTCCAGCTCCTCGTTGGAAAGACCCTTGTCTTCCCTGCCGAACATGAGAGCCACCGGACCGGATTCTGAGAACTCGAGCAGTTCCCTGGCAGCAGCACCCGGTCTCACCGTCTGGCGCTTGGCCGCGCGCCGCCGAGCAGTGAACCCTGCGACACGAACGCAGTCGGCGAGGGCTTCGTCGAGGGAATCGAACTTGAGGATCCCTTCTATAATGTCGTTTGTGTCGTGCGCGATTCCCTCGAGCCGCCACGGGTCATAGTCCACTGGCCGGACCAGCCTCAGCTTCGAAATCCCCATGTTTTTCATCGCGCGAATACAGGTCGCGATGTTCACGGGGTTCTGTGGTTCTACGAGGACGACTGAGACTTTCGAAAGCGCGGATTCGTTCATCGGTTCGCAAAGTTAACCACGGCGAACTGCTCCACTGCACCTGCAACTACAACCAAATGCTTCAGGCTGCGAGCGGACGCTACTGGCTACTTGCTAGCCAGTAGCTAGTAGCGTCAGCCAGTAGCCTGAAGCTTTAGTGGCAGTTGATGTCTCTGCATGTCGTTCTCTACGCCTCTGCGACCGCAGTCGAATCCCAGGTCGATCCCTGCCAAAACAAACGCGCCCATGAATCCGAAGATCCACAGGCGCGAAATGTTTCTTGCTGCGTATCAGGTTACGGGCCGACCCGTGATCAGACGGTACACGATGACGATGACCGCGATTACCAGAAGAAGGTGAATCAGGCCACCACCAACATGAGCAACGAAGAAACCCAACAGCCACAGCACGAAGAGAATTACCGCGATAGTCCAAAGCATGCGCCGGTCCTCTGGATAAAGTTGTTACAACGTGCCTGACCCATAGGCAACTGTCGTACCGCAGAGCTTAACTCTACTCGGTTCCGGTGAACAGGTCCGACTGTGGGCCGTCGGCCTGATAGCTGACAAAGCCGTCCACGACCGTTGCAAAGCGGGTGAGCTTATGGTCGGTCACCTTCGCATCGAGTATGTGCTTCACATATTTGCCCGCGGCAACGAGTGCATCCGAAACCAGATTGCGGTGACATCGCCAAGGCACGGCCTCCGCACACATTATGACCACCCGGCGCGCGTCTGAAGCTTTGACCAGCGAGTCCAATGCGTTTCGGAATTCATCCGTTTCCATGTGGTCGGCGTACCCGCGAAAGCCGGCATTTTTCCAGACACTGTTCTCAGAATTTTTTCTTGGCGCTCGGCGGCCGCCCAGTTCGGGCATGTGGTGATACTCGACGCCCTCGGCACGGAGCCCGGCGCCCAAAGTCTCACCATTGAAGTGCGGGTAACGTCGTGACGTCGGAAAAGACCGAATGTCTTCGAGCACCTGGATTCGCTCGCGTTTCAGGAGTG
>JANLYJ010000314.1:0-3796 GCA_031365555.1 Gemmatimonadaceae bacterium
CGGGCGGAATCACGCCGGTGGCAGCGAGAAGTTCGGCGTTCAACACCGAACCACCTGCGGCGCCCCGAACAGTATTGTGGCCCATCGCAACAAGTCTGAGATGAAAGAGCGGATCAGGTCGCACTCGCCCAACACTTACCGTCATTCCAGCGCCGGCATTTACATCGCGACGCGGCTGCGGACGGTCGGGCGCGTCCATATAGACAAGCGGATTTTTCGGAGATGAGGGGAGGCCGCGCGCTTCAGTCGCACCTTTCCACGCCCGCAGTGCGGCGATTGCTTCTTCCGCTTTAGGTGCCTGATCGAACTCGACGCTCATGCAGACTGTGTGGCCGTGCTCGACTGCGACGCGGTTTGTGTGAGAGCTAACCTGCATTCCGCTCAATTCGATTGCACCATTTGTAAATGCACCGAGCAGCTTGGTCATTTCCGCTTCGAGCTTGGGCTCTTCGTCCGCGATGTATGGAATGACGTTGCCAAGGATGTCGAGCGATGCGACGCCCGGATATCCCGCACCCGAGACTGCCTGCATGGTGGCCATGAACAGCTTCCTGATTCCGTACTTCTCGTGCAGAGGAGCGAGTCCCATGGCGGCAACTGTAGCCGCGCAATTGGCATTCGTCACGAGTGCGCCTTTCCAGCCGCGATTCTTCTGCTGCGTTGCGATGATGCCAAGCTGCGCAGGATTCACTTCAGGAATGACTAGCGGAACGTCGGCTGCCATACGGTGATTCTTGGCGTTACTCAGAACGAATCGCCCCGCCTTTGCAAACGCAATTTCGAGATCACCGGCAACCGACGAATCCATCGCTGAAAAAACGATGGGTGATTTCACTACCGCCGGATCCACAAGCACGACGTCCATATCACGAACGGAGTCGGGCATTGCGCCTTCGATCCACCGCGTCACCTCTCCATACTTTCTTCCGGCCGAACGTTCGGAAGCGGCGACTTCTGCCAGCTGGAACCAGGGATGGTTCGCCAGCAGGCGGATGAAAGTCTGCCCGACGGCACCGGTCGCTCCAAGAACCGCGACTGGCCATTTCCTTCCTGAGAACGCGAAAGTATCGGGTGCCATTAGACAGCCAGAAGGCTGCGGGCTATGCGCTCGTATGTGTCCACACTCGCGCGCAGCTCGTCCACCGGCACGAATTCATCCGGTGTGTGGGCAACGTGAATCGAACCAGGCCCGAAGAGCAGTGGAGTTCCCCACGCGGACAGGAGTGGAATGTCCGACGTGTATGCTACGGGACCTGTCTCGAAACCTTCGACAGTATGGAAGTGCTGCGGCGGAATGAATGAGCCGTATTCAATTTCGGCGCGACCCTTCACCCATTCTACGAGCTTCGACTTCACTTCCTCGACGTCGCTTACAAGGCGGAACATGAGCTCCGCTTCTGCATGTTCGGGGATGATGTTCGCCTCGCTCCCCCCGTGAATGACTCCTATGTTCACGGTAGTTTCACCAAGTACGGGATCGCTGGGCCAGTTCACATTCCGGAGTGTGGGCAACAGCTCGAGCAGCGGCTCGATTGCGGATTGGCCAAGATGCGGATAAGCGGAGTGGGCTGCCCGACCTCGCGTGCGAAGCGTCGCGCGCAGCGAGCCTTTGGCTCCGCTGGCCAGCTTACTCTCAGTCGGTTCGCCATTGATCAGGAATTTCGTGTTGGGCGAAAGGTTATTCGCCGCGCGAGCGCCGTCAGATCCTTTTTCTTCGCCGACGACAAAAAGGAGATCGACTCGGTCTTCGCCCGATTTTACGAGTCGGTCCGCTGCGACCAGCATAGCGGCCGCAATCCCCTTGGCATCGGATGATCCCCGTCCGAACAGTTTTCCCTTTTCTTTACGAGGCGGGAGATAGGGTGGGACAGTATCGAGGTGTGTCGAAAAACAAACACCACCGCCTGCCCGCGATGCCCAGATGTTCGCCCGACCCGGCGAGACTTCCTGAAGGGTTACGTTCCAGCCCTCTTTGATGAGACGCTTGGAAACGAGCTCTACGATCGGCCCTTCGTTCCCTGTCAGGGACGATATTCCGACCAGTTCCGCGGCGAGTGCGACGACGTCGTCTTTCATGGGGAGAACATAGCGTTAACTGCCCTGAATCGGCAGACCGCGTGCCGTAAATACGGTGGGCCTTGCGCCTCAGTCAATCATGTAAAGCCGTAGGGCGGGAGGATTACCAGGATCAGAACGAGAACGAGCGAATGCTCACGGCATTCCAAATCGCGGCGGTTCCAGCCTGGTTCCTCATGAGCACGAAAGAATCGATACTCGGTGCCGACAGCGTTGACCCTTACGGAGGTGTCTGTCTGAATACGGGTTTGTTCAATACGAGTTCGATGACCGCGGGGAGACACAAAGCCACGATTGTGGCAACCCTGTACACCATGCCTTTCTCAAGCGGAAAAAACATGTTGGCCAATAGAAATCCAAGCGCTGACAAACCCAAAAACAGCAAGAGCCTGGTACTGCGACTCTTGAACCTGTAGCCGTCGTTGTAGAAGAAGACGTAGGTCCAGGTAGCGAACGCGACCCCAAAAAAGACAAGGTACGAGCGCAGTTTGTCATTTCCAGATATTCTGGCGATCAATTGCGCAAGTCCGATGGTCACCGCGAGCAATAGAATCGAGATCAGCCCGATGGACGTACCTCTGACGCGCGGCGAAACTGACTGTCCGTTTTCCATGATTTTGTCTCCTCTTAGCGACAAAGATTCTCCGTTAGACTACATCCTTTGAATAATCTTGACGATCTGCCCGATGGCGGCGCCGATTGAAGAGTATGCTGCGCCGGTTCCGATTCCAGCGAGAATTCCGCCGGGACCCCCAAAGGCTCCGCGAATACCACCCACAACTCCACCGCTTACATCCGCCCATCCAACCTCACTGATGCCAGACCAGTTAATCTGACGGCGAGGCGGTACCGCGCCCCATTCCGAAGGCGCCGCGTCATGCAAAAATGGCAGCGAGGGCGGGTTTCCACCCTGGGAAAATGTTGACACCCAGGTTTCGAGGTTCGCTTCCCAGTACGCTGCGGAGCTCTGAGCGATTGAGGAGACACCCAGAACCAGCGCTGCATCGTTTGCACTCATCGAACTCCCTTCGGCATTGATTGGACCGAGACGCCCGGCAACATCAGCGGCACTGCTCGAACTGAGCATGATGTTTTGAATTTCGTTCACCAGGTCGAGCGCGCGCGACGAGAAATCTTCATCGGACGACATACGGGCCACTGCTCCCTTGGAGACGTTTCCGGTCGCCAGATCCTTTGCATCGCCGTTGCACGGGTCGTCCGCGGCGTAGAATCTCTCCACTTCAGCCGACTTGCCCTTCTTCTCGAGATACTTCTTCGTGATCGCGTTCAGGGCCGCGCAAACATCTCTTTTCTTCATGTTCTTTTTCCACTTCTTTGAAAACTCCCGCAGCACGAAATCGACTTCTGCATTGTGCTCCTCTCCCACGTGGGCGAAGGGATTCTTTGCCGAAGCCTCCTTGCTCACAGCGTTCGCATGAAGCGGTGTTCCCACGTCGACCGAATTTCGAACTCCGTCCTGGCAAGCGATCAATCCGGACACCACCGCCGCCAAACCGAAAGAAAAAATCAGGTACGATTTCCTCGTCGGTTTCCCTGCCCTCCTCACTTTTTCGGACATATGTCCTCCTGGTTGGTGAGGTGACAGATTCTAGTTACCAGGTGTCAGCGAGTCGTCAGACAAAACCGTTTGATGACGCTCGTGCTTGAAGGGCGACCGTTCGCAACATAGGTTGCTTAATACGCGGGAATAGCTCAGTTG
>JANLYJ010000321.1:0-1882 GCA_031365555.1 Gemmatimonadaceae bacterium
TGCGCGAGCCACACAAGCGTGCCCACTGCCTGGTGAAGTGACTGCAGTCCGCGCGGGAGTTTCATCTCGACAAGCCCGGCCGCTATAACGATTTGCAGGACGATCAACCCGAAGGCCGTGTACGCGGCCCGTGAAATTGGCCGGGGCGCGCCACGCTTCACAATTCCCATCGTCATTCCCATGACATGGAAAAACAACAGAAAAGCGAGCACGCGATGCGTGAGCTGGATGTGCAGGCCTGGACCGCTCGCCATCCCTGTGCGGCACCATGGAAAGCCTCCGCATGAACCGGCAGCGCCAGCGACGTTTGCGGTAAGCGCACCCATCACGAGTACGAGAAACGCGAGCGCTACAGCGCCGCCCGATGCACGGAAGGTTTTTCGAGTGACGCCTGCAAGAGCGGCATCAGCTCCGAACCCGCCCGCACGAATTGCAGTCGCTGCAAGGATCGCCAGGAGAGAAATTGCGCCAATCAAATGAACGACCACCACATACGGCGCGAGTCCCATCTTTACCGCCGAACGGCCAAGCAGTCCTACTGCGATCACTATTCCGACCGACAGCAACGCACTGCGGAAAACGGGGCGTGCATTAATGTCCGACCGCGACAATCTCCATGCAAATGTCAGCAGCAAGATTGCCGAGAGGCCGACTAAAATGCCGAGCACCCGGTGGGTCAGCTCGATTCCAGTCTGCGCATTTCCAAGATCGGGGAGCCAGGTGCCAAGGCAGCGCGGCCAGTGATCGCCGCATCCCATTCCCGAGCCGGTAATTCGGACAATGGCGCCAAATACTATCTGTACATACGCAATCGCGATCGAGAGATACGCGAGCCTTCTCACGGTTTTCATTAGCGCAGATTCACAGCGTTGTAGGTCGCGACAAGGAGCACGCCCAGTGCAAGTGCGGGTACAATGCTCCACGCGACTTCGCCGACGCGTGTTGCGCCCGGTGGGAGCGGAAGCTTGGAGGTCTTGCTTGCGGATCGTAGAATTGCAATCTCACCCACGATGCAGCAGAGGGCGCAGATGCCAAACAGAATTGTGCCGAAAGGCATTTTGTTTGATTAGGGAATGCATGCAAAGATACTCGCATTGCGACCGGTTCTGGAGTAGCGTATTCGCATGATCCAAGGGCACGCAGAAGATTCGAGGCTCCCCCGGCAGCTCGGGCTGTGGAGCGCGGTCTCATTTGTAATCGGAACGACAATCGGCTCCGGAATTTTCCGTTCGCCGGCAGGCATCGCTGACAAACTTCCCGGCACGCTGCCACTTATTGCGGTCTGGGTCACAGGCGGTCTTTTCGCGCTTTGCGGGGCACTGACATACGCAGAAATGTCAGGCGCCTATCCCCAGAGTGGAGGGGTTTACGCGTTCCTGAGAGAAGGATGGGGACGCCTCGCCGCATTTCTTTTCGGATGGTCCGAGCTGGTTCTGATTTGCGCTGCGTCCTTGGGTGCGATTTCGCTGACCTTTGCTGAATATTTTGTCCGTGTTCTGGGACACAACCCGGCAACCGAGCCCTACACCACCTGGGCTCATTACGTGGCGGCAGCGGCCATTATCGTTGTCGGGTTCTTCAATTACATCGGACTTCGATGGGCCTCGCTGGTGCAGAACATCACGACTGTCGCGAAGTTCGGCGCTCTGATGCTGATTGCGCTCTTCGCGTTTACAATCGCTCTTCCAAAGGGAGGCGAGGCGCATTTTCAGCCCATGATGCCTGCCGACGGATTTTCGATCGCGCCGTTCGGTCTCGCTCTCGTTTCGGTGCTCTGGGTTTACGACGGGTGGGGCGACCTCACCTTTCTTGGGGGTGAGGTTTCCGAGCCGCGCAAGAATCTGCCGCGTGCTCTCATCATTGGTACGCTGGGCATCATCGC
>JANLYJ010000333.1:0-1716 GCA_031365555.1 Gemmatimonadaceae bacterium
TGGGACGGAACAGGCTATCCGGATCGGCTGGCCGGAGAGGCCATCCCGCTCTCGGCGCGCATTCTTTGCGTGGCTGATGTATACGACGCGCTGACGACTACGCGCTCGTACCGCCCGGGCCTCACCCACGCGCGCGCCGCCGAAATCATGCGGTCTTCAGCCGGACAATTCGATACGGAACTGCTCGAGACGTTTCTCGAATGGGCCGAAACTGCGGACATTCCGGGCAGACCAACGCCGCAGCGGATGGCCATCTTTGCGTCGGGTGTGGCGTCTTAGTGGTTGTTCGGGCAATAGCAAAACGTTTCGGATCGTAAAGGAACGTTAGAACAGAATAGACGAACAAGCCCGATCAAAAATCGTAAGATCTTGGGAGGCAAGGGGTTAGGGTGGGGCATGGCCTATGCCTCGCACCTCAGGTGATCGCACCAATTCCCTTAGCGGAGATTTCACGATGTTGGACTCTCGCGTGCTAAGATCCTTCGCCATTACTATGAGCGCCTTCGTTGCGCTCTCCTGCGGCGATCCCAGACAGGTTACTGGTCCGCCTCCTTCCACGATCAAACTCGTTCCCGCAGCGACGCGAGTAACTGCATCCTTTGCGTCACTTGGGTTCGGTACAAGAGCCAGAGCCGTTAGGTGGGGTCCAGATCACTCCAGAGTGGAGCAAAGCGTATCGGCAGTAGTCGGAGTGGAAGGGGCTACCCTCCTTCTTCCGGGCGCCGAGTTCTCACTGACAATTCCCGCTGGCGCTCTCAGCGAGCCGACTGTAATCACGGTGACGGCAAAGGGCGGGCTTTTCGTCGCATATGAGATGCAGCCTCACGGCCTGCGGTTCGCAAAGCCGGTGATCGCGGTACAGGGCCTGAGGAACACCTCGACTTATGGGACCGATGCCGGAAATTCGGTTCGCTCGGGCTATCTTCCCGACGGGAACGAGACCATCGACTCAAACGATATGGCGGCGCCGGCGGAAGTGGAAGCTAGCACCACCATTCTCTATGGCTTGAAGCCCGTAGCCGAGTCTCACGAGTGGATTCTGAATCACTTCTCCAGATACATTCTCATCTCCGGCGCCTGGGTGCTGGTGAACGACTGACGTTCGAGCGGCTGCATTCAGCTCGGTTTCACCAACAGGCGAGGTGTTGCA
This sequence comes from Gemmatimonadaceae bacterium, assembly GCA_031365555.1. GTDB lineage: Bacteria > Gemmatimonadota > Gemmatimonadetes > Gemmatimonadales > Gemmatimonadaceae > UBA4720. The sequence goes on from JANLYJ010000333.1 coordinate 1,151, forward strand.
AATGAACGAATCAAACTGTCTGAGATTGTATGTCATTGACTGAGCCGGGACACGCACGCGGCCTCGTAGACAAGGCCCGCGCCGCTGAACAGCGAGGAGAGTGTGCCCGGTCGCACGGCCTCTACGACGACGCGATTGCCCTCCTCGAGCTCGAGGCCGATCTCCCGCTTCTCGCGGACACGCTACGGTGGAAGGGAACGCTTCATCGCGAGCAGGGCGAGACCGAGGCCGCGTATCGGTGCTACAAGCAGAGTCTCGCGCAGGCCGAACGTTGCGGATCACTGGCTGCCAAGGCTCATGGATACAACTGCCTCGCGATTGTTGCACAGCGCCGCGGAAACCTGACCGAGAGCGAGCGCCTATACAGCGAAGCCGCCGAACTTGCGTCGAAAGCCGGAGAGGTTCGACTTCTGGGCATGATCGAGCAAAATCGCGGAGTGCTCATGAACATGCGCGGAAATTTCGTGGGCGCCGAAGCCCGCTACTCAAACAGCCTCGCCGCTTTTGAGCGCGCCAACGACGATGAGGCCGTTTCATGGGTGCTCAACAACCTGGGAATGCTGTAC
>JANLYJ010000339.1:0-2119 GCA_031365555.1 Gemmatimonadaceae bacterium
TCGCCGCGATGCAGGCGGAAGAGCGGGCGCGTACCGGCATTCCGTCACTCAAAGTCGGATTCAACAGGGTGTTCGGGTACTTCATCGAGGTAACGAATACCAATTCGCTCCTGGTACCCTCCGATTATCAGCGCCGACAGACTCTTACGGGAGCTGAGCGATTCATTACCCCTGCACTGAAGGAGTACGAAGACAGGATTCTGTCGGCGGCCGAACTAATCGAGGAGCGGGAGCGCCACATACTCGAATCCCTGCGGTCATGCATTGCGGGCAAAATTGGCAGACTACAATCGCTTGCGAGCCTTATCGCGGAAGCCGATGTGTTCTCTGCGCTGGCTGAAGTTGCGGAGCGCGAATCGTACGTGCGCCCCGAGATTACTGAGGACTTTGAGCTTGAAATAACGGCCGGGCGGCACCCCGTGGTCGAACGCATGATGCCTCGCGAAAAGTTCATTCCGAACGATCTTTTCTTGAGCGATGACGCCCGGCTCATTGTCCTGACAGGCCCGAACATGGCAGGTAAGTCCACGATTCTGCGACAAATCGGCCTGATTGTGCTGATGGCGCAAATGGGGAGTTATGTGCCGGCATCCCGTGCCCGCGTTGGGCTTGTGGACAAAGTGTTCACCAGGGTCGGCGCGAGTGACAATCTTGTCCGTGGGCAGTCCACATTCATGGTGGAGATGTCAGAAACAAGCGCGATTCTTCATACGGCATCGCGCTCGAGCCTCGTACTACTCGATGAGATAGGAAGAGGCACGTCGACCTACGATGGCGTCTCGATCGCCTGGGCTGTGAGCGAACACCTGCACAACAGTGTCGGGTGCAAGACCGTGTTTGCAACGCACTATCACGAGCTAACTCAGCTTAGCGACGAGCTTTCGGGCGCAAGGAACTTCAATGTTCAGGTTCGAGAGGTGGGTGAAAAAATTCTTTTTCTTCACCGTCTCGCGGCCGGCGGAGCTGATCGCTCCTATGGTATTGAAGTGGGGCGGCTTGCTGGACTGCCGCGAGCGGTTCTCGCTCGTGCGCGGGATTTGCTCAAACAGCTGGAGAGTGGCCACTTGATCGCGAACGGCAAACCAAAGAACGGGGGCGCGGCCGAAACCGGGCAGCTGCCACTTTTCGAGGTGAAAAATGCTACGCTTGATGAACTAAGAGGTCTGGACCCAAACTCAGTCACTCCGTTGCAGGCTTTGGAAATTCTGTCACGGCTCGTCGCGCAATCAAAGCTCAGCTAACTTTTCCTCAATGCATGTAACAAGGATAACAGCCGCACTCTGTCTCATTCTGGCCGCTGCCTGCAGCAGTGATGCCGGCGATGCCGAGTTCCGTCCGGGCCGGCGACCCGACGTGCTGCCCGTGATGCTTAACAAAGAGCTCCCTTTTCGATATCCTCCCGCGCTATATGCGCAGAAGGTTCAGGGAAATGTCACGCTGCGCATTTTTGTAGACAGCGCCGGCCAGGTTGTTCCTGACTCTACACATGTGGCCGAAACGTCAGGTTTTGCAGCGCTCGATTCTGCTGCCGTGAAGGGGTCGCGCGAGCTCAAGTTCGATCCTGCAAAAACACGCGATGCCCCGGTTCCGGTTTCGATTCTTTTTCCAGTGTATTTCCGACATCCCGAAGCAGCGCCGCTCCCCGGCGACAGCGCCATCGGTAAGTCTCCAACGCGCACGCCGTGATTGAAAAAAACGAAAAGCTAAGACGGTACGACAACGTTATTGAAACCATAGGATGGACTCCGCTCATACGCCTGAACAGCGTAACTCGCGGAATCCGCACTCCGGTTTTTGGTAAAGCCGAATATTTCAATCCTGGTGGCTCGGTCAAAGACAGGATCGGGCTCCCCATAATTGAAAAGGCCGAACGCGACGGAACGCTCAAGCCTGGCGGAACGATTGTCGAAGGAACCAGTGGAAACACGGGAATTGGCCTCGCAATCGCCGCAGCACTTCGCGGATACAAGTGCATCTTCACAATGCCGGACAAGATGTCGCAGGAAAAAGTGCGACTGCTCAAGGCGTTTGGAGCTGAAGTAATCATCACGCCAACCGCGGTACCGCACGATCATCCGGACAACTACGTGATGATGGCGAAGAAGATTGCGAAGGAAAC
>JANLYJ010000356.1:0-3074 GCA_031365555.1 Gemmatimonadaceae bacterium
CTCCGCGCCGCCGGTCAGCCAGCCCCTGAATGCCGCGTCCAATTGCCGTCGCGCGCGCAGTGAGTGCGACGTAAACCGGATCGACAGCGCCCACTGCGCCAAACGCTTCGCGCTCTTTTTCAATTTCGCCGAGGGAGTCCAGCAGAATCTTTACTTGCGGAATGTCAGCCACGAAGGGTGACTCTGCGAGCGCCCTGTACGATGAAGAAAGTGGAGACGTTTCTGCCCGGGTGATGAGTCTCGAAAGAGCTGCAACAACGCCTTCGATCGAATCGCGCCGGGCGATTGCTTCTGGTGGAAAGGTGTCCACCGGAGCGGCCGTCGGGGCTATTGCACTTCGACGTGCTATTGCCAGGACCGAATCAGCCAGGGCCACTTGTGCGGCAGCCTCGTCACGCACAATCAGCACTGACGACGAATCAGGGCGTACGTCGATTTTTTCTGACGGACGATTTACCTGAGTACTCTGTCGCGGAACGAGAATGAACGCGATCAGCGCGGCGATGAAAGCGGTGCCACCGGCAATACCCATCAACCCCGGTCTGCGAATCGCATTTCGGGAGCGTGCTGCAATCCACGCGTAACTGACGCTAGAAGGGTTTTTCATTCATCAAAAGGGTCGCCGCACGACGTCTCAGATGCAAGGGAAGCGCCGTATGGAAAAACAAAAGAGGGCATCAATCGATGCCCTCTTTCGTTGGTAACAATTGTTACTGAACCGTGATTACGCCCTTCATCCCCATCGCGAGGTGAGGAGTGCAATGGAACGGATAGGTGCCTGCCTTGATGTTCGCGAACGAAACGGTGATCGACTCGCCGGCGTTCATCTTCATCGCGCTGGAAAGCTCGCCCATCTTTTCGGAAATGTTCGCGTCCAGCTGTCCCTTTACATCTGCAGGAACGGTCGCGGCATCAAACGCCACGTTGTGTGGTCCACCGGTAACTGTGGTGAACTTGATTCCGTCGCCGGCCTTGACTGTGATGTTTGCTGGCTCGAAACGATATCCCTGCGCGTCGCCGATCATCTTGACTTCGTGCGTCGTGCCGGTGATTGGAGCTGCTGTACCGGTCGCTGCCGGGGTTGTCGCCGCAGGCGTTGCTGCTACAGTCGCTGCAGTATCGGTTGTCGTGTCTGCAGCCTTGTCGCCGCCGGCGCATGCGCCGAGGGTGATGGCGGTCGCTGCTACCGCAAGTACGTGAAACCGCATTTCTGATGGCCTCCAGTGCCGAACGCTGCTACTTAAAAAATAGGGTTACCCGGCATGTGCCGGTATTTGTGAATTTATTCACAAGCACAGGGGGACGCAATATCGCCCCTCTCCCATAGGAAGGTGCACGAATTATTCCGGCTGGCTAGAACCCTTTTATCAGAGCTTTGTTCAGGCGGGCCGGATCACCCACGTACGCGAACCGAAAACCTTTCATGTATTTCCTGGCTACCCTCTGCACATCCTCGGGCGTGACCTGGAGAACTTCCGCCACGAAACGCTCGGCCAGCCTGTAGTCTCCGCGGTACAACTGGGACCGGGCAAGAAAATCAGCCTGTGCGGCGTTGGTTTCGTTGTCCATGAAGTACTCGGTCACAAACTGCTGGGCGAGCCGCTCGAGCCCTGAGGCGTCCAGTGTTTCCTTCTGAAGCTCATCAATCGCTGCGCGCATCAGCTGAAGGCTGCGATCGGGCGATACGGTAGAGATGTACAATCCACCAGCACTAACTGCACGGTCCAGGAATGGGGAATGGACATCATATGTCAGGTTTTCGCGCGTCCGGATCTCGGCGAACAACCGGCCAGTGAGAACTGCCGTTGCAATCCGCAAAGCCTGGTAATCAGCGCTGGTCGCGGGAGGTCCACTGTAGTAACCAAGCAAATAGTTGGTCGGCAGCGATCGCTGCGCGATGACTACAGTAGGCGCTCCGCTGGGCAGTACCGGCGGCGGCTCCCACTTGTAGTTGCCAGCAGGAAGCTTCGCGAGGGTCGCCCGAACTAGACGGGCCACGTGTGCACTGTCAACGTTGCCGACAACTACGAGCATCATTCGCGACTTTACCATTTGCAACTGCTGGAAAGATTTCAGCGCAGCGACATCTATTCTTTCCAGTGATTCTACAGTTCCTGCGAGCGGCATTGCGTACGGATGCCCCGCAAATGCAATGCTGTCAGCCAGTCTGCTGGCGAGCGCATCGGGATCGTCGTTCTGCTGCGTGAGAGCCAGGCGATATTGCGCTTTCACGATGTCTACGTCGGCCGGTGCAAGAGTTGGATTCATCACCCGGTCGGCAAAAATCGCCCAGGTCGAGTCGAATACCTCGCTCGAAGTGCGAATGCCGAACATCGTCCATTCAACTGTAGGCCGGACAACCATCTCGCTGCCCAGGTTAGCCATCTTTCGCCTGAGGACGGCCTTTGGATAACGCAGTGTTCCCCGCTCAGAGATATCCAGCAGCACGGGTTCGATTCCGGCATTTGCGCCAGCGATGCGCGGCCCGCCCAGCAGGTAAAGATTTGCAGCGACAACGTTGTTGGCCGGGTTGTTCCTGAGCACCACCTTCACCCCATCGACGTCGAAGCTGGTGGTCGCGGCACCTATCGCGAGTACGACGGCTAACAGCATCAGTGGGCTCCCCCTGCAAGGTCCCGCTCCGTAAGGCCGAGCGTTTTTCTTGTTTCGGGATGGATAAGAACTCCCGTCACTCGCGGTTTCCCGAGAATGTATTTGCGCGCATATGCGCGAAGATCGCTCACCGATTGTTTAGCCATATTGTCCACGTAGCCCATGTAGTATTCGAGGTCCGCGACACTCCACCAGAATCCAAGAGTGTGTGCGAATCCGGACGCGCGCTCCCGATCAAACGCAGATGTCACAGCGCGGTGCGCCTTCACCGCGGTCAGCTCGTCGGGATCGAAATAGCCCGGCGTGTCGAACTTCAAGATCTCATCCTGCAGCGCTTTCATCGCAGCGCGGAAATTTTCCGGCGACGTTTGGCCGCTGATGGTGATTGGGCCTGTGTGATTGAGCGTGTAGTAATTGACGAGCACGCCCTGCCACAGTCCGCTGTCGGCGAGCCGCTGCTG
>JANLYJ010000366.1:0-2331 GCA_031365555.1 Gemmatimonadaceae bacterium
CCAACGCGAGAACTCTTGCAGACGCGCTGATCAAGCACGGTTTCCAGGTCGTATCCGGTGGGACCGACAATCACCTGATGCTTGTTGATCTTCGTTCCAAGAACATCACCGGCAAGGCGGCGGAGAAGGCCCTCGATGCAGCAGGCATCACCGTGAACAAGAATACAGTTCCCAACGAAACGCAGTCGCCTTTTGTGACGAGCGGAATACGCATTGGAACGCCGGCTGTTACGACGCGGGGAATGAAGGAAGCTGAGATGGAGCGGATCGCAGAGCTGATCAATGATGTCATTTCCGCTCCCGAAGACACTGCCAATTGTGCGAAAGTGAAGGATGCAGTCCGCGAGCTTGCGGATCGGTTTCCGCTCTATCCGAACAGTTTCAATCCACCCGCGAGAGCGCGCGCTTGAACACGCAGGTTTTTCGTGAGGGGATCATGGAGCGAATCCGGCTCCGCGAAACCCGCTTCGATGAGCAGGCATACCTGTTCGTGCTTTCCGCGCTGGAGTTTTGCCAGAGCAAGCTCGACGCACGGCGGCACATTGCGGGCAGTGAGCTCGCGCATGCGTGCCGCGACCTTGCACTCGACCGGTATGGAGTGATGGCGCGAATTGTTCTCGAGCATTGGGGAATCAATTCCACATCGGATATTGGCGACATTGTCTTCACACTCGTGGATCTGGGTTTTCTATTGAGCCAGCCGAACGACACACGTGATGATTTTGCAGACGTCTATGATTTTGACTCTGCGTTCGAACGCGACTACCCGTGGAGTTGCGCGACTTAGCTGTAGCAATAGTCACATCACAAGAAGCACGAGAACGTGACCGGCTCGCGATAGAGGCGGGCACTCCTTCCATCGAGCTGATGCGAAACGCGGGCAAGGTTGCCGCGCAGAGAATTGAGCATCACTTCCGAAATCTCCTGGCCGCCGGCGTTGAGATTCACACTGGCTCCGGAAACAATGGTGGCGACGGGTGGGTTGTTGCCGGAGAACTCGCGCGGCGCGGCATACCAGTGCGCGTCGTCGAAGCAAAGCCAGCGCAGAGCGGGGACGCAGTAACGGCGCGCGAAGAAGCTCTGGCGGTTGGCTTGTCCGAGCCGCCGAGCCGTGCCGCGATTGTGGTCGACGCACTGTTGGGAACGGGCAGCAACGGCCCACCAGCCGGCGCAGTGCGGGAGGCCGTAAACAAGATTCACCGGCTGCGCACTGAAGGGGCGAAGGTTGTATCGCTCGATATTCCTACGGGGCTGGACGCAACGTCAGGCGAATGCCACGATCCAGTGCTGGCCGACCTGACGCTTTCGTTTGGCACGCTAAAGCGCGGGCATCTCACAGCGCGCGGAGTATGCGGCGCGATTGAAGTGCTCGACATCGGCCTTGGGAAATTTGGCAACTCTTCTCAGTTAGATGTCAGGCTTGCCGACCGCGACTGGGTCCGAGAGCGAGTTCCGCGAATTGCCGCTGATGCTCACAAAGGCACGCGCAAACGCCTCGCGGTCCTGGCGGGCGATGTGGGCATGGCTGGAGCGGCGATACTGGCGGGAAAGGCCGCACTGCGAAGCGGCATCGGTCTGCTGCATCTGATTGTCGCGCGCGAAAACCGTGACGCGGTGCACGCCGCTGTTCCCGCAGCGCTTGTTTCTGATCATGATGAACTGCGCAGCGATCCTTCGTCAGTACTGGCCGGAGCAGACGCACTTGTAGTTGGGCCAGGACTGCATCGGGAAAGTGCAGACAGCATTCTCAAGGCGCTGACTGATTATCGCATTCCGACTGTGCTGGACGCAGGTGCACTGACGGCCATGGGATCCCACCGCGACATCTTAATAAGGTTTTGCGAATCCCGTGAAGTCGTTCTCACCCCGCATCCAGGGGAGATGGGTCGAGTGATGGGACTTTCCACAGCCGGAATTCTTGATCAACGATTTGAAGTAGGAAGTGAGCTCGCCGCCCGCATCAGGGCAACGGTTCTGCTCAAGGGCACGCCGACGGTGGTGAGTCATTACTCCCGCGGGCGAATGGTATCTGCCACGGGAACGCCTGCTCTCGCGACAGGAGGAAGTGGCGACATTCTTTCGGGAATGATCGGAACGCTCCTCGCACAGACAGGGTCCGGATTCGACAGTGCTGTGTGCGCCGCCTGGGTACACGGGCGCGCCGCGGAGCTTTGCGGGAGCGGCAGAGGGATCACCCTCGACGACATTCTTTATGCAATGCCCGCGGCGTGGAAGTCGGCGGCCGTCGGCGTGTCAACTACGGTGCTTGCGTCACTACCTTCAGTTCAATGACAACGCTTGGTCCCGGCGCCGAATTCGACCATATCCGAA
>JANLYJ010000379.1:0-2106 GCA_031365555.1 Gemmatimonadaceae bacterium
CGATAGTCCGCTAGAGTGCGGGTCTGTGGCATGCCTGAAAGATGCTTGTTAGTGTGCCGCGCTTACAGTGCCCCGGACGATTCCGGCGGCACGTCAGAGTGCGTTTTGAAAAGGATATGCACCAGGGCTACGGGCCCCAGCAGGATTGAATACAGGAACCAGGTCCAGATCTTTAGACCCTTCTTCCAGGCAATAATGCAGACAATTATCACGCTCGCAATCGAGATCCACGTGAGCCACCGCATTAACGGTGAGTTCAGCATCTCCATATAGAGCTGCAAAACCTCTTTTTGCTGCTGATTCATGACAGAAAGATTGCCGCAAAACCGCTAACAAGCCAACTTCATATACTATATGAAAGACATCGTCTATCTAAATGGCCAGATTCTGCCCGCGTCCGAAGCGAAGCTCGGCGTCAATGACCGCGGTTTCATCTTCGGAGATGGCGTCTACGAGGTCATCGCTACCTATGACGGCCAGCCCTTTGAGATGAAGCGGCACATGGACCGCCTCCGATACAGTCTCGGTGAGATCAGCATCAAGGGCGTTGATGTTGACGAGCTCGGGCAGAAGGCACTCGAGCTCGCGGCTGCCAATAATCTTGACGCCGCGCCAATGGGCCTCGTCTACATGCAGATCACTCGCGGCTGCGCGCCGCGTACCCACGCATTCCCGGTTGGGAGAGTGGCGCCTACTGTGTACATGTATGCTGCTCCAGTCGTGGCGAAATGGGACCACAAAGTTGGAGCGGCTGCTATCACGCTTTCCGATACACGCTGGAGCCGGTGCGACATCAAGACGGTTTCCCTCCTGGCAAACTGCATGGCGAATCAGGCTGCCCACGATGCAGGTGCGCTTGAGGCGATTTTCATCCGTGACGGAATGGCACTCGAAGGAACTCACACGAGCATGTTCGCAGTAGTAGACGGTGAAGTCCGCACCGCGCCGAAAACCAACTACATACTTCCAAGCATCACCCGCGAGCTGGTCCTCGAGATTTGCGAGGAAGCCGGAATTCCCGCGCGCGAAACACATATCCCCGAAGCAGTCCTCCGCTCGGCGGATGAAATTTTTCTGGCCGGCACAACCACCGAAGTACTCGGGATCGTAAAGCTCGATGGAAAGCCCGTAGGGATGGGCAAGCCCGGCGAAATGACCAGGCGATTGGAACAGCTTTATTCCGAGCGCCGGCTCGCGGCGGTTTAATGTTAGCTGAAATGGATTTTGCTGCTGTTTCAGACAAGCTCGCAAATCCAGCGCTGGCAATTCCGGTCATGTTCGTCGCTGGAGTGCTCACCAGCCTGACTCCCTGCGTGTATCCAATGATTCCGATAACTGCAGGAATTGTTGGCGGTCAGAGTGTCAGTGCAGAGCAGGGTGGGCGGAAACGCACGATAGTTCTCACACTTTCATATGTGCTGGGATTGGCGCTCGTCTACGCGACACTTGGACTTATCGCCGGACTTACCGGATCACTTTTCGGGACAATCAGCACGAATCCATGGCTGTATTTCGGAATGGCGAACCTGCTCCTCGTTGCGGGGCTCGCCATGGTCGATGTAATTCACATCAGAGTTCCCGCGCGGTTCCTGCTGCCTACCAGCGGCACCAAAGGAAGAGCTTCAGCTGCTTTCGGAATGGGCGCAGCATCCGGTCTTGTTGCGGCTCCATGTTCAGCGCCGGTAATGGCCGGCGTTCTGACCTGGGTCGGAACGACGCACAACGGAGCACTCGGCTTCATCTACCTTTTCGTGTTTTCGCTTGGGATGACGTCGCTCCTCATCGTGATCGGACTCTTCGCCGGATCAGTTACAGCTCTTCCGCGCTCCGGTAAGTGGATGCTCTGGGTAAAGCGTGCTTTTGCAGTGATCCTATTTGGGGCTGCGGAGTACTATCTGATCCAAACCGGCAAACTCCTCATATGAAGAAATTCTACGCTGCACTTTTTCTCTCCGTCCTCGCCCTGCCTGCTGTCGGCAATGCGCAGGATCTGGGAATCCAGATAGGAAAGCGCGCCCCGTCCGCGATCGTCACCGATTTGAACGGGAAGAAGGTAGACCTCGGGTCGTTTGTTGGAAAAACGCCCATGCTGATCGAGTTCTGGGC
>JANLYJ010000407.1:0-5886 GCA_031365555.1 Gemmatimonadaceae bacterium
ACCCACTTTGCGCCCCAGCTGGGAGTGAGCTGGCGCAAACTCAGGTTGTCGAGCGCCGGCACGCGCTGGGGCAGCGCCAGCGCCAATGGCTCGATTTGCCTGAACTGGCGGTTGTGTGCGCCGGATCAGGTAGCGGTTAGCTCGCTGGTGCAGTGCGAACAACGTCTGGCTTTTTTGTCCACGTCCATGATGCAGAACGGGCATTTCGTCATCGTGTTTTCGGGCGATAAATCCCGGATGAACAGCTTGGACATTCTCCAAACCACGAATCCGATGATCAGGAAGTTGACGAGCGCGCTAAGGAAATCGCCGACTCCCAATTTTACAGGACCAACGTCGAAGGTTACGGTTTTCCACGCGTTCCCCGGTGTTGCAGCGCCGACAAACGGCATGATGAAGTCGTCTACAACGGCAACCACCAGCTTGTTCAGTGACGCACCGAGAACGACAGCTATGGCCAACGCAACTACATTTTGCTTCAACAGAAAGGCCTTGAAATCGCGCAACATATCTACCTCTTATGTGGAGTCTTGAATGACGATCGCCGAATCCCTGCTTCCAGAGTTCGATCAGGAAATGGCCAACACCCGCAAAGTTATAGCACGCGTGCCAAATGGAAAATCAGACTGGAAGCCGCATCCCAAGTCGATGGCGCTGGGTTACATGGCGGTTCACCTGGCGAGGCTTTCGTCCTGGGTGAACCTGATTCTCACGCAGGATGATCTCGATATCGGGAAGATGATGAAGACTTTCAAGATGCCTGAGTTCGAGTCGGCTGAAGCGACCGTTGCTACCTTCGATGAAGTCATCAAGTCTGCCCGGGCGGCAATTGCAGCGGCGCCGGATTCGGAGTTCTTCAAGCCGTGGTCACTGAAGAACAACGATGTAATACTTTTTACCCTTCCGAAAATTGGAGCACTTCGGTCCCTCGTCTTCAACCACATGTTACACCATCGCGGTCAAATGACCATGTACCTGCGCCTCAATGATGTACCGCTGCCGAGCCTCTACGGTCCGACAGCTGATGAGCCGATGTAGCTAGCGGTTTGCGTGTGAATTTTACCGCGAGGTGCGCCGCACGATTTTTTCCCTTTGATAGTTCGACGTTAACTCCACTTGAGGCGTATCGCCTCAACATTAAATGCATAGCCATTGCTAATGTCCGTACGGCAGGTATCGTCAGTGTAGGAAACAGTAGTTCCGCAAGTTTCCTGAGAAGAGTTCGGTACGCAAGCGTACTTTCAAACGGCGTAAGTCGTTGAGGCAAAAAGACTTGCCGATCAAAAACACGTTCATCAAAGTGCCCACCGCTCACGCGTTTCGCATCACGCAACCCACAATGTTGTCGGGAGCTACGATTACCGCACAAGCTGAAAAAATCGAACGTTTGCCCCTGCATGAAATGGCTTCGAATGGCTCTGACGCCGGGGAATTCAGCTACAGTCGGAACGGACTTCTGAAGGCGCTTTCGCCGGAAACGCGAGCGAGCGTCATAGCCGATCTTGAATTGATAGACGTACCCTACAGACAGGTTCTGTATCGTCCGCACGACGTGGCCCAGTATGTCTATTTCCCGCTCAGCGGAGTGATTTCAATAATCGCAGTCACCGACGACAGCTCGGGCGTTGAAGTCGCTTCAGTTGGTCGCGAAGGGATGGCCAACGTCAATCTCTTTCTCGGTGCCGATCGCGCGCAGTGCGAAGCAGTATGCCAGGCTCCGGCAAAGGTTGCGCGAATGAGTGGTGCGTTATTGAGGAAACACACTCAGAATGGCGGCGAGCTTTCACAGCTGCTGCTGCGATACACAAGCGCGTATATCGGCCAGCTGTCACAGTCAGTCGCATGTAACCGTCTTCATTCGCTCGACGAGCGGTGCGCGCGCTGGATGCTGATGATGCAGGACAGAGCAGGGGATCAGTTCCCGATTACGCACGAATTTCTCTCCGCGATGCTTGGAGTGCGCCGCGCTACAGTGACTGTAGCGGCCGGCCTTCTTCAGAAAGCGGGACTTATCCGCTACACGCGTGGAAAGATGACTGTGCTCGATCGGGCAGGACTGGAGCAGGCTTCGTGCGAATGTTATCGCACCGTTCGGCAGATGTTCGACCGGTTGATACCGGCCCAATAGCAGCCGCGGCTATGCCGCGGATTCGTCGGAGATGCGCGACACAGGATTCGCGCGCTCCCACAACGCAATCAGGTCCCGCACGGGCATCTCGTCCCAATGGGCGGGAACCGGAGCAAGGCGGCGCTTCTCGGTAAACGACTCGAAGGTCAGCCATCCCTGAGCAAGGCCTGTGTCAGCCAAAACCGAACGGTTTCTCACGTTCTGCCTGCGCTCTTCCAGGCGTCGATCCGGGCCAGGCCAGTCTAGAACTGAACGCCTCCGCTCACCCCTCCGCCGCTCGAATCCATGCGGCTGAGATTCCCAGACCTGCCAATACCGTCCGTTGTCGTCCAGAAAGGTTCGATATGCCATCGCCTATGCCCATCTATAGAGTCAGTGCCGTATGCGGCACACTGTGGGAGCAGTCTGCAGGTTGGGTGCCTGCGCACCGAGGATTTTGGCAAAAATAAAGCCGATTTTAGTGGAAAAGCCTGCCGCTGTGGATTTCTTCGGAGAACCAGCCGCCGCGCTTAAGTGATGCGAGGTACACTCCGACAGCGGCCTGAAAAAGTATGAGCGAAGAAAAGGTCAGAACGAACAGTGCCGACCGCCGAGAGCGGTAAGGCAGCGACCTCCGATAAATGAACGCGGCCGCTATTACCAACGCCGACTCGATGGCAAAGTCGCGCAGTGGCTCCTGATACCAGCCCAGACCCTGCGCCAGTCCGCCCGGAAGCAGTGTGTGGGTGCTCGTGAAGAAGTCGCACATTGCATGCGATGACGCTACGAACCAAACGAGCGCTGATGACTTGAAGTCCTTGGAGCCTGCATAAAAAGCGAAGGCAAGCGGAATCGCCACGAGCACGAAGCTGAAGGATGTTTCCGTGAACCGCTCGACCCGTGCTATCTCATGACCTGACAGCCGGGTCGCAATGACGAGCCAGTCAGGTGCCTGCGCGGTGAGGACCAGAAACCAGAGCGGTATCTGCGGGCGCGCCCCCTTTGCTCCCAATGCAACTGCGACGTGACCGACGTACATCTACTTTTTCCGCCGCATGAGCCAGTCGCCAACGAGCGCGATGCTCGCGGGCACGCTCAACAGGAACGCGAGCGTCCACATGAACATTTTTGTCGTCATCGCCGGGCCCGTTCGGCGAGAATCGGGCGGACGTCATCGCTGATGATCCCGTTAACGCCAGCCTTCCAGAGACTGCGGGCATCCGCCGCGCTGTTCACCGTCCAGATGTGAATCGTCTTGCTGTTTTTTCGGGCAATCCTCGAAAGGATGCGGATGGGGAGAGGAAAATTTCCGTACCGGGGCGGCACACACATTCCATCGTACACAACTCCGGCATCACGCAGCAGGAAGAATGACTTGAGGAGCTGCGCAGTTCCGTTTCTTCCGGCCCCCACAGCGATGCGCGATCCCCTGAAAACTTCCAGTGCCGTATCGTGATACGAGTCCACCATGCAGCGTGTGGACGCGCCAGCCTTTTCAATGAGGTTGCGCGCTGGAAGAGCAGCCGCAGGATCCTTGATCTCGATGAGCAAATGCTTTTCAGGAAACCTTTCCAGCAGTTCACTGAAGAGCGGTATTCGATATGTGCCTTCGGAACTAAAACGCGCACCCGCGTTCAGCTTTTGCAGCTCTGCGGCTGTTTTCGATGCAACGGGACCTGTCCCGTCAGACGTTCGATCCACCGTGGCATCATGAATCACCATGACCTGACCGTCAGCAGACAGGCGGAGATCGAACTCCACCGCATCAGCACCGTGACTGAATGCGCGCTGCATCCCCTCGAGGGTGTTCTCGGGCACCACGGCCGCCATTCCCCTGTGTCCGATGACAGGATGAGCGTGCGGGTCTGTAAGAATATTCATGTGAGTAGACAAAAAAAGGGCGCGCGGAGAATCCCGCGCGCCCTTGAAACTACTGATCTTGTCTAGAAGGTGTACTGCAAACGGGTAATGATCAGCCGTCCAAGATTTCCGCCGCCAACGAACTCGCGGTGTTTCTTGTCAAGCAGGTTCGTTGCGTTGAGCGCGATCATCACGCCCTTCCAGCTGGCTGGCCGGATTGCAACGCTCGCGTCGAACAGGTTGTAAGAAGCAATGGTGCCGTTGATGAATGAGTAGACCGGGAACTCGGCGACATGGCGTCCGCGGAATTCGGCGCTCAATCCCTTCACTTCATCACGGAACTTCAGTCCCAATGATCCCTTGGTAGCCGGAGCATTCAATGCGATGTCCTGCACTCCGCCGACTTCACTGCGCGGGAAGAAGTCCTTGTTGACCCAGGAATACGTTCCGTCCAGCGAGAAGCCGCCATCCAGCAGCAGCTCGCCGCCGAGATCACTGCCGTAGACCGTCAGGTCGCCGAAGTTACGATAGGTGACGATGATGTCCGATCCGGCAGAGTTGGCTTCCTGAAAGTTAACCACTCCAAGAGGTATGCCTTTGGTGGATGCGCTAGTGCTGCCGGAAACACCACCCAGCGCCGCTGCCGTACTGGTTGAAATTGCGGCGGCGTTGGCCGGTCCTACGACCGGAGTCAGCTGCTGCTGCAGGTATACCTGCAGCGACGTGCGATCCAGGAAAACGTTAGGTGTTTCAACAATGAGTGGCCCAACGAAGTTAGTTCTGTGGTCACGCCAGACATCCAGACTCAACTGAAGGCGATTGCCCAGAATTCCCTTGTATCCTGCTTCAAGAGTGTTGTGAATTGTGGGCTTGATGCGCTGAACATCGCGCAGGTCGGTGGCCGCCACATCACGGAACGTTGCGTTTTCAGTGTTGAGAACACGCAGCTGCGTCGAAACCTGCGTCGAGTTGGGTCGAAGCGTCGACATGTAGTCCACAACGCTCGCCGGTACGCCGCCGGCTATAAGTGCCGCTCGCGCTGCTGCAATTGCCACGGGGTACAGGACTGCGGCATTCGCCGGGATCATGTTCGCGGGAGTTCCACCGAACGCGGTGGGGACGCGCATGCAGAGATTGGAGATGCCGCCTGTGCAATCGCGCTTGAAGCTCAGGCCCGTCGTTGGTACGCCAAGTGCGCGGACGCCATAGGGACCGGCTGCGCCTGCCAGAAGATCCAGGAACAGGTTGTTGGTGCTGGGTGTCGAGAAGGCGCGGTTGTAGGTAACGCGGAGGTTCTGGTTCTCTACCGGCTTGAAGACGAGTGCAACGCGCGGGGAGAACACCGACGATTCCAGTCGGCTGTGCGTGTCGATTCGTCCTGCTGCTGTCAGCTCGAGCTTCGGTGTAAGCGTGGTGACAGAGTGCAGGTATCCGCCGACTTCGGTGATGTCGTCATCGGCTTCGTTTCTTCCATTGATCGTTCCAGACGTGCGCGGATCGGTATGGATGTAATCGAATCCGTAGAGGAATTTCTGGCGTACGCCGAGGTCAACGCCGTGCTGCGCCTGCACAACGAGCTGCTGTGACTTGTCGATGATGCAGGCAGCGTCGGCGACGTTCGGGCAATTCGTGGTTGGCTTCACCGTGCGGAGCAGGTAAGTGCCGCCTGCGTCGCTCCTGTTAAGGAAAACCTGCGCAAAAAGGCGGTTCACGCGTCCGCGCAGCTGGTATGTGTTGTAGCTCCAATCCTTGATCTGTGCCGGGCCAAGTCCGGTCGGCTCCACCGCGCTTCCAGCCTTGGTGTGACCAACGTTTGCGATCAGCTCGGACGACGGCGTCGGACGGAAGTCGAGGCGGACTTCTCCACCCTGACGACGAAGATCGGTCTGGCGCGCCTTCTTCTCGAGTGTGTCATGCTG
>JANLYJ010000465.1:0-2044 GCA_031365555.1 Gemmatimonadaceae bacterium
AATCGCGCACGACTTCAACAACATCCTGACTGTGATCGAAGGTCATAGCGCGCTTCTCATGGATGCTCTCGGCGAGGAAGATGAGCGATTTGGGGACGCCGAGGAGATAAACAAGGCGGGCGTTCGCGCGGCCGGGCTTACACGCCAGCTCCTTGCGTTCAGCAATAAGCAAATTCTGAGATCGGGCCGGTTGGGTTTGAATGACATCATTATGCAGACATCGAAGATGCTCGCGCGCCTGCTCGGCGAGAACATCGGCATCACTCTCAGGCTGCGCGCCGCGCCCGATGAGATCATGGGAGATGCAAGTCAGTATTCGCAGGTGCTGATGAACCTGGCCCTGAACGCGCGGGATGCAATGAACGGCCGCGGGACACTAACTATTGCCACCAGCAGCGTGGCCGCTGCGCCCGATTCAGTCGGCGCCGAACCCATTTCTGCAAATGGCTACGTGCTTCTGGAAGTAAGCGATGTCGGCGAGGGAATGACCGAAGAAATCCGGTCAAGAATTTTTGAGCCCTTTTTTACTACCAAGCCGGAAGGCATGGGCACCGGACTCGGACTGGCAACTGTATACACGATTGTCTCCAAAGCTTCCGGGTACATTCTCGTCGAAAGCGAGGTCGGTCGCGGAACAAAGTTCTGCATCTACCTTCCCGCCGCTTCAGATGCGCACGCAGCGGCGCCAGTCGAGCGTCAGGAAACGCAATCGCGCAGTGAGGGCGAGACTGTGTTGCTGGTGGAGGACGAAATGGCTGTGCGACAGGTTGTGAAACGGATGCTTGAGAGTCAGGGATATCGCGTGCTCACCGCAGAGGATGGGCCTTCAGCCCTGCTGCTCGCGAAGTCGCATTCCGGACAGATAGATCTTGTCGTGTCCGACACAGTGATGCCAGGAATGGGCGGCGCTGAGGTGGTGGCAAAATTAAAGGAATTGCGCCCGGGCCTGAAGGCGCTATTCATGTCCGGCCACACCGACGATCAGCTGCTGCGGAGCGGCATCAGGGCCGCGACCGTGAAGTTCATACAGAAGCCGTTTGCCGCTGCAGAATTTCAAGCTGCGGTGAGCGACGCGCTGATGCAGTAGCTGCTAGGCGAGCCGCAGGTACGGGCTTCCCTGTGCGCCGCTCTCGGCGAGAGCTTCGCGGATTTTTGTGACTAGGCCTGTCGGTGAATACGGTTTCTGAATGAAGGGGATCTTCTTGTCGCCAATCCCCCGCCGCAGCAGGTCATCGTCGTTGAATCCCGACATCATCAGGATCTTCATGTTTGGATAGGTGGCGAGAAGATTGACGGCCAGTTCTCCCCCGCCCTTTCCCGGCATGACGACGTCGATACATGCCAGGTCGAAGGTTAACTCTGACTCCGAGCAGATTTTCATTGCCTCGTTATAGTCCCCCGCCACACTGACCTGGAATCCGTTCTTTTCGAGAATTCGGCACCCAAGCTTTCGCAGTGTTGCTTCATCTTCGACGAAGAGGATCCTCGCGCTGTTCGCTTTTCTACGTTCGACCATTCTGGGAGCGATGGGTTCCTCTACTCCCGCCATGACCGCGCTGGGGAAATAGAGGTTGAAAGTAGTTCCCTCGCCGGGCACACTCGTTACGCGGACAGAACCATTTGCCTGGTTTACAATCCCAAAGACAGTGGACAGTCCCAGGCCGGTACCCATACCCTCTGCCTTTGTAGTGAAGAACGGCTCAAAGACACGCGCGATGGTGTCACTGTCCATACCGGCTCCGTTGTCGGTTACAGACATCACTACGTAATGTCCTGCGTCGAGTTCGAGACCCAGCTCTGCGCAGCCAGGCTCCAGGTCGCAGCTGCGAGTGCTGATGTGCAACACACCACCGCGCGGCATGGCGTCGCGGGCATTAACCACCAGATTCACCACCACCTGCTCGAGGTGTGTCGGATCGATGCTGATTGGGAGCGCTCCCTTCTGCAGGTCCACAACCAGCTCGACATCCTCGCCAATCAGTCGGGTGAGCATGCTCTGCACATCGTGAATCTGCGTGTTCAGATCGAAGACACGCGGACTGAC
>JANLYJ010000481.1:0-5531 GCA_031365555.1 Gemmatimonadaceae bacterium
CTGCCGAGCATGAGCCGCACTTCCCTGCCTTACAGTTCCAGCGGACAGCGAGATCGTTCGCGCTTTCCGCCTGGATCTGGTGGATGGCATCGAGCACTACCATGCCTTCGGATACCGGAGTGGAGTACTCCTTTAGCTCTCCGCCTGTACTGTCGCCGCGCCAGATCTTGAATTTCGCACTGTGCGTCGCGCTGCCGGCGCTCTCATCACTTCTCTCCGCTGCCCGCCGGCCGCTTTCAACAATGTCGCGTTGTACGCTGCTCGTCATTTATTATCCTCGACTACCTGCGCGAGATCTGCGCGCAGCTGCGGGATGGTTTCGCGCGTGATCTGTATATGACCGCCTTCACCTTTGCGCATGACAATGTTGAAGGTAGCGAAGCCCGGGTCCTTTGCCTGGTAATCTTCGCGAAAATGTCCCCCTCGGCTTTCCTTTCGTTCAATCGCAGCGCGCGTTACCGCTTCGGAAACATTCAGCAGATTCGGAAGATCCAATGCTGTGTGCCAACCCGGGTTGTATTCGCGGTTACCGGCTACTGAGACGGTTTTCGCTTTCTCGCGAAGAGCGTGAATCCCCGCCAGCGCTTCCTGCATTTCGGATTCGGTGCGTACTATGCCGACGAGTCTCTGCATCATCTCCTGCAGCTGATGCTGAACCTGGAACGGTCCAGCCCCGTCAGAACCCGGCGGACGGTCGAACGGCTCGAGTGCCCACCTGGATGCGGAAGCCACCTGATCCTGCGGTAATGCCGTATCGCCATTGTCGCGCGCGAACTTCGCTGCGAATTCCCCAGCCCGCTTTCCGAACACGAGGAGATCCGACAGCGAGTTTCCCCCCAGACGGTTTGCCCCGTGCAGTCCGGCAGCGCACTCTCCCGCCGCGAACAATCCCGGGACAGTGGACATCTGCGTGTCTCCGTCCACTCGTATTCCGCCCATGGCGTAGTGCGTCGTTGGACCGACTTCCATCGGCTCCTTCGTAATGTCGATGTCTGCGAGCTGTTTGAACTGGTGATACATGCTCGGGAGCTTTTTCCTGATGTGCTCCTCTGAATTCGACAGCTTGCCCCTGATCCAGGAGATGTCCAGGTAAACTCCGCCGTGCGGACTGCCTCTTCCCTCACGCACTTCACGCATGATGCACCGCGCAACGTGATCGCGCGTGAGCAGCTCGGGTGGACGGCGCGCACTCTTGTCACCCTGCGTGTACCGCCAGCCTTCTTCTTCGTTGTCGGCCGTCTGCCCTTTGTAGTTGTCCGGGATGTCGTCGAACATGAAACGTCGGCCCTCGCGATTGACGAGGATGCCACCTTCGCCGCGCACACCTTCAGTGACAAGAATTCCCTTTACACTTGGCGGCCATACCATTCCCGTAGGATGGAACTGCACGAACTCCATGTCTTGCAGCGCAGCGCCAACCTGAAATGCAAGCGACTGCCCGTCGCCAGTGTATTCCCAGCTGTTGCTCGTGACACTGAACGCCCGGCCGATTCCACCCGTTGCAAGCACCGCCGCCTTGCAATGAAAAACGCGGAAACGGCCGCGCTCACGATCATACGCGAATGCCCCCACGACCCTGTCGCCATCGGTAAGCAGCTTGAGAACCGTGCATTCCATGTGGACGTCGATGCCCGTGTATACCGCACGATCCTGCAGCGTCCGAATCATCTCGAGCCCGGTGCGGTCTCCAACGTGTGCAAGTCTTGGATACTTATGTCCGCCGAAGTTGCGCTGGAGAATCCTGCCGTCAGGCGTGCGGTCGAACACGGCGCCCCACGCTTCGAGCTCACGCACGCGATCGGGAGCTTCCTTCGCATGCAGCTCCGCCATGCGCCAGTTGTTAAGGTACTGGCCGCCGCGCATTGTATCGGCGAAGTGAACACTCCAGTTGTCGCGGTCATCCACGTTAGCGAGAGCAGCTGCCACTCCACCCTCTGCCATGACTGTGTGCGCCTTTCCAAGCAGGGATTTGCAAACCAGACCGACCGAAACGCCGGAGCTGACTGCCTCGATTGCAGCTCTCAGCCCTGCGCCGCCAGCGCCGATTACGAGAACGTCGTGATAGTGCGTTTCGTAATCAGCCACTAGAAAAACCTCAGGTCATGAATGATTCCCATCGAGCAGAGCCGGACATATACATCGGAGAGCGCAACTCCAAACAAGCTGAACCAGGCCCAGCGCATGTGACCACGGTTCAGGCAGCTCGCACAATCATAGGCAGTCTTTCGGACAGGTCGCCGCGCGAGCCTGTCGAGGCCGCCTCCTACGAGATGACGAAAGGAATGGCAGCCGAGCGTGTACCCGCCGAGGAGTATGACATTGAGCGTGAGCACCAGAGTGCCGACACCGATCCCGAAATGGGTTTCACCAGTTGCAGCATCGGTAAACCACATCGCCTTCCAGGCGTCGTGCGCAAGAAAAACCAGGAACACCAGCGCTGCATACAGGAAGTAGCGGTGAACGTTCTGTATGATGAGCGGAAAAGAATTCTCGCCTCGATAACCTGTGCGCGGCTCACCTACTGCGCAGTTCGGCGGATCGGACCAGAACGCCTTGTAGTACGCGCCGCGATAGTAGTAACAGGTGAATCGAAAGCCGGCCGGGAACGGGAGAATCAGGAGCGCAGGCGAAAAGGGCAGAAGTGCTGGCCACCATCCGGGCTTTGGCCCGAACCAGGCATTCGGTGAATCGCCCAGCAGAAGTGGAGAGTAAAATGGGGAGAGATAATGTCCGAACTCGTAATGGGCATTCTGGAATGCAGCCCATGTCGCGTAGACAAGAAACGAAGTGAGAATGATGAATACAACCAGCGGTTGAACCCACCATGCATCGCGGCGCATTGTCTCTCCAAATCCACGCCGGCGCAACTGGACTACTTCGGAGCCCATCAATCCCCCTTGGAGACGCAGTTCGAGTCGGGTGCAAAGGTAGGGGAAAAACTTAAAGGCTGAAAGGTCCTAAACGCTGTGGTGCCAACGCAAAAAAGCCCGCGGCTTTCCGCGGGCTTTCTGCATTACCAACCGAACTTTATCGACGCATTCTCTCGAGACGCGCTTTGCTCTCGTCCAGTCGCTTGATTCTCTCTGCGATCTGGGCATCGACTTTTGCGCGCTGCTCCGCCGTCAGTACCGTGCGAACTTCACTGAACATCTGCTCGTGCAGCGTCCCCGTCTGTGCCTCGATGTTCTGACGCGACCGCTGAAGCGCTGCTTTTACACCAGCCGTATCCCCGCGCTGACGTGCATCGCGCGTTGCCGCGAATTCCGTGCGGGCACGCTCGTGGATCGCCTGCATCTGCGGCTGATACTTTTCATGAATCGCCTTGACCTGCGTGCGCTGCGTTGCAGTCAGGTTGAGTTCACGCATGAACTCCATGCCTGGTGCGCCCATCCTGCCCTGCGCTCCGGGACCAAATCCACGTCCACGCTGACCGCCGCGCTGACCGTGCATCCTGCCCTCTGCACCCCGACGCATTTCCGGGCCCATTTCACCGTGTTTTCCGGGCTGTCCCTTACGCCATTCTCCGGCCTTTACCGAATCCGGACGTGTTCCCTGCGTCGTCGCCTGCGCTATGCCAGCACCCGCCGTCGCTGCAACCAGAGCCGCGCCGAGCGCAACAGTGCGAAATCCTGCCATTGAAACCTCCAAAGCCTGTTTGTCGGCCGCGCCGAGTGCGCGGTCACATAGGTAGACGAGGGAAATCGTAGTGTGTTAATACCAACCTGGGGGTTTAAACGGATAACGGATACCGGAGAACGGAGAACGGAAAACGCGCTCATCCGGGATGGAAAAGCGCGTTATGAGTTGTCAGTTGTCCGTTTTCCGTTTGTCGGTTTTAGCCTGCGGCGGCCGCGGGGACCGTCCCAAACCGGCGTTCGCGGTTGTGAAACTCGTTTACAGCCTCCTGAAGGTCAGTCGGGCCAAACTCCGGCCACATCCGACGCGTGAAGTACAGCTCAGCGTAGGCGCACTCCCATAGAAGGAAGTCGCTCAGGCGCTGTTCGCCGCCCGTGCGGATGACGAGGTCTACTTCGCGCGCCGGCAGCGGGTCATGATCGAGGCGCGCCAGGAGCTCGGTGAACTCCTCGCGCGACGGGTGGTCGCCACTGAGCGCCGCCGCAGCGCGCAGCATGACGTCGCGAGATGAATAGTCGATGGCGACCCGCAGGTGCATGCGCGAACCGCCAAGGGTCAGCGACTCCGCCTCTTCAACGGTGTGACGCAGGGAGGACGGCAGTCGATCGCGTCGTCCGAGGATGGTGAGCAGGACGCCATTCTTCACGCATCGCTTGGCCTCGCCGAGCAGGGCGCGCCGGAAAAGACGCATGAGTGCAGTGACTTCGCGGGACGGCCGCTTCCAGTTGTCCGCCGAGAAGGCGTAGAGCGTCAGCGTTCCCACACCCTGACGCACCGCGGCCTCGACGATATCGCGCGCCGTCCGCAGGCCGGCTTCGTGCCCGGCGGGGCGCGACATGCCGTGGGCCGTGGCCCATCGGCCGTTGCCGTCCATGATGACGGCGAGATGGGGCCCGGCGAAGGCCGGATGCCCTTGGGGACCTGAATGTCGTGACGTGGACATCCGCTTCCTAGCGTTCCCTGGTCGCGCGAATGAGCGCTTCCATGTGGTCGAGATAGCGTTCCAGGGCGAGGCGCCCCGTCGCCGTAATGCGATATTCCGTACGCGGCACGCGCCCCTCGAATGACTTCCTGCAGGTGACGTAGCCGGCATCCTCGAGCTTGCGCGCGTGGACGCTGAGGTTGCCGTCGGTGGTCTGCATGAGCCGCTTGAGCTCATTGAACGTCAGCGATGCGTTGACCGCGAGCGCGCTGACGATACCCAGCCGCAACCGTTCGTGAATGAGCCGGTCAAGCGCCAAAGTTCCGCCAGTCCCTGCACCGCCCTGCTCCGCCCCACCGACGGAATGCAGTCCCTTCTCGCCGACCGACCGCTCGGTTTCCGCCGCCCGTCGCCCGCGCGGTGCCGCTCCATTCTTACCCACCGTGCCTCCGAGCGATCAGTGTTCCGAAGATGAGGTGCAGCCCGCCAAAGCCCGCGGCCATCGACAGGGCGGACCAGGTTGGCGGGGCGAAGACAGCGATGGTTCCGATGATCATGAAGGCCAGCCCCATGACAGGAACGATGCGCACGGAGAAGGTGCCGGCCGCGATGACGGCGACGCCGTAGAGGAGCATCCAGACACCTGGGAGGAGCGAGGTCAGATCGCGCTCGAGGAATAGGAGGGTCAGGAGCGCGCCGACCATCATGGGCGGCGCGAAGCTGAACACCATCTTTCGCGCCGGCTCGGACCACAAGGGGAGCTGCGCGGCGCGCGCCTTCAGCGCCATGGTATAGATGGAGATGGCCATGGAGAGGCAGGCTTCGCACAGCCATGTGAACACCCAGCGGGTGGGGGTATTCGCCTCCGCGGCGACGAACGTTGCGCCAATGGCGGTGAGGCCGATGAGCGCGGTGCCCCATCCGGAGACGGCGGTGAAGGTTGCCGCGGCCTCCATCGTCTCGCGGATGAAGC
>JANLYJ010000506.1:0-5480 GCA_031365555.1 Gemmatimonadaceae bacterium
AGAAAAACGACGATCTCCGGAGAATTTTTCCGCGGCGTGATCGCGTCCCAAGCGTAGCAAGCAGAAGCGCACCAACCACCGCTCCGACGCCTACGCACGTAACGAGGAACCCGTATCCACTGGCGCCTGTATGCAGGACGTCGCGCGCAATCACGGGCATCATCGTCAGGTACTGAAAACCAAAGACAGAGTACACGCCCATCAGGCTGATGATTCCAAGCACCTTCCGATTGTGCTTGATGTACGCGAGACCCTGCCGCATTCCTTCGAGCGAACGCATTGGGTTCTCTGAAGCAATCCATTTCGGAAGCTTGATGCTGAACAAGCTGATGAGAACCGCGAAGTAGCTCAATGCATTGATGCCGAAGCACCAGGCGAGGCCGAGACTGGCAATGACGAGCGCCGCAATCGCAGGACCAATTATGCGAGCGAGGTTGAACCCTGCTGAGTTGAGCGCCACCGCTTCGACAATATCATCCCGATGCACCAGGTCGATGATCAGCGCCTGGCGTGCGGGAATTTCAACCGAGCTCACAAGGCCGCCGAATGCGGCAAGCATTACGAGCGCGGAAATCGTCATGTTCCCGGACCAGGTAAACCACCAAAGCAGTGCGGCTTCGACAAGCAGAAGCACCTGGGAGATCTTTACGAGCTTCAGCTTGGAATATCGATCCGCCAGCACACCACCGTAAAGTGAAAACAAGAGAACAGGGAGCGACCCGGCGGCGCTGACAGCCCCGACGATGAAAGCGCTGTTGGAAAGCTCGAGTGCGAGCCAGCCGATTCCAACTGTCTGCATCCAGGTGCCCACAAGGGAGAGCGTCTGGCCAGTCCAGAAGATTCGAAAGTTTCGATGCCGCAGAAGAACCGCAAACGGGTTTACCGAGCGGCGGACTGCCGTAGGAGGCATGACAGATTATACCATGTCAGCGCCTCCAGTGCCGACGTCGCGCGCGAGTGGTATTTTTTTACTATGCGGTCGCACACATACTCCCGCTTCAGGCCGGAGATGGCAGATGCTGTTGATCTGCAGTCACTCCTCGAAAAGCTCGCGGACTTTTTACTTCAGTCCGGCTTCGCTGCGGGCGAAGGTCCCAATTCTTTCTGGCCGGAATACGAGGACGAACCCGACCGCTCACTGGAATCCCTCAAGCAGGCCATTCTCGACGCATTGATTGAAAGCGGTCAGTTCTCGCCAGAGCTACTGGAAGCCCTGCGTGGCGATGGCGATGAAGAAGCAGAGGACAAGCTCGCCAAGCTTCTGGATGATCTGGTCGAACGGCTGTCAGCTGAAGGATTCCTGAAAATTGATGCACCCCCGCAGGTGCCAGCATCACACCAGTCAGTGACCGGCCGAGGCAGCCTCGCACATGCAGCGGCAAAGAGCGTTCAGTTCAATCTGACTGACAAGGGGATCGACTTTCTTGGCTACAAGACTCTGCGCGGAATTCTGGGGTCGCTCGGAAAAGCGAGCTTCGGAAGCCACGATACGCCGCACCTGTCCACGGGCATCGAAGCCGATGGATGGAGCAAGCCTTATGAGTTCGGCGATGTGCTCAACATAGACGTCAATGAGACGCTAAAGAATTCGCTGATTCGGACAGGCTCGCTCGACGTCCCGATGGACCTGGACTATGGCGATCTGATGGTGCGTCAGTCGGAGTACCGGTCGTCCTGTGCAACAGTCCTGATGCTGGACACATCACACTCAATGATCCTGTACGGTGAAGACCGTTTCACGCCGGCGAAGAAGGTCGCTCTCGCACTCACGCACCTGATTCGCACCCAGTTCCCTGGCGATACGCTCAAGGTGGTTCTTTTTCATGACTCCGCGGAAGAAATCCCGCTAGCAACTCTCCCCGGTGCGCAGGTGGGACCATATCACACAAACACCGCGGAAGGACTGAAGCTCGCGCGCCGACTACTGCTCGCACAGAAGAAAGACATGCGCCAGATCGTGATGATCACTGACGGGAAGCCAAGCGCATTGACGATGCCCAATGGGCAGATATACAAGAACTCCATGGGCCTCGATATCACGGTCATCAACGAGACCCTCAAAGAAGTCGCTAACTGCCGCCGCTCCGGGATCATGATCAACACCTTCATGCTCGCGCGAGATCGTGCACTCGTTGAATTCGTGAAGCGTGTTGCTGCAATAAGCCGCGGAAAGGCGTACTTCACAAACACCATGACGCTGGGCCAGTTCATCCTGATGGATTTCCTGAAAAAGAAAACGAGGAAGGTATCATAATGCGCGCACGCGTACTCCCGGCCGTTCTAATTCTTGCTGCATGCACACCTGTGCGGACCAAACCCGTCACACCGGCGGCTGCGCCATACGATGTGCTGATTACGAATGCGCGAATCATCGATGGGACCGGAAATCCCTGGTATCGCGGCAGCGTCGCGATCACCGGCGACCGCATTTCATATGTTGGACTGTCGATTGCCGGGCTCACGGCGAAGCGCCTTGTCGACGCGCACGACCAGGTCGTGTCTCCGGGGTTCATCGACATGCTTGGGCATTCGGAAGATGTGATTCTCACCGAGCCCCAGGCCGTCTCGAAAGTCACTCAGGGGATCACCAGCGAGATCACCGGTGAAGTCAGCTCTGTCTGGCCGAACACTTTCCTCGGCAGGCCCGCAGACCCAAAGGAGCCCAAGTCGCTGCGTGATTTTTTCGACCAGCTCGACAGGCAGGGTGCCGCCATAAACCTCGGCACCTATGTGGGCACCAGCTCCGTACGCGAAGCTGTGATGGGTGCTGCGAGCCGGAGTCCAACACCTGCGGAAATGGCGCAGATGGGCGCGCTCATTGATTCTGCGATGCGAGACGGCGCGATGGGCGTCGGCACCGGACTCATCTATCTCCCAAGCTCTTTCTTTACGACTGAAGAGTTGATCGCACTTACGAAGTACGCGGTTCCTTATCGCGGTGGGTACGCAGCACACATGCGCCATGAGGACGGACGGATGCTCGAGTCCATTCGCGAAACGATTCGCATCGCGAAGGAAGCAGGCACGTGGGCGCAGATCAGGCACATCAAGAACCGATCGCCTGAACTGATGCGGCAGTCGCTCGCACTTATAGATTCAGCCCGCGCGGCTGGCATCGACGTCACGGCAGATCAGTACCCATACATCGCAAGCGGAACCAACCTCGCCTCGCTGCTCAACGAGTGGATTCAGGTTGGCGGAACGGATTCACTGATTGCACGGCTGAAGAATCCTGAGTTGCGCGCGCGTGCAAAGAAAGAGCTGCAGGACGACAGCGTCGCCGGAATCAGGACAGCGGCCGAAGTCATGGTGAGCACAGTCCGCGAGGATTCGCTCAAGAAGTATCAGGGAAAGCGCCTCACGGAAATTGGCGCAATGCGTGGGACTGATGGCTGGGATGCAGCGCTCGACCTGCTTATCCTCGATCGCGGACGCCCCCGCCGTATTTCATTCTCATTCAATGAAGAAGCCCTGAGAATGGCTATGCAAAAGCCCTGGGTTTCAGTCGGACAGGACGCAGGCGCGCGCAGTCCGGACTCGACGGGAAGCTTCGGTGAAGGTGCGCATCCCCGCGGGTTCGGAACATTTCCGCGCATACTCGGCAAGTATGTAAGGCAGGACGGAACCATCGCACTCGAGTTCGCCATCCGGAAAATGACCTCGCTTGCAGCGGAGCGCTTTGGAATTCAGGATCGTGGAATCCTCCGACCGGGTGCATTTGCTGACATTGTTGTGTTCGACCCGAACACTGTGATCGATAACGCTACATATGAGAATCCCACCCGCCTGGCGAGTGGAATCAGTTACGTGATGGTGAATGGAGTATTTGTGATGGACCAGGCGAAGCTCACTGGTGCGCGTCCAGGACGCGCGATACGGCGCCCGGGAACAGGGAGATAGAATTGGGAAAAACCGATCCTCGGGTAACTGCATACATCAACAAGCAGCAGCCGTTCGCGAAGCCGATTCTCAAGTATCTGCGTGAAGTAGTCCATGAGGCAGTCCCTGAATGTGAGGAAACGCTCAAGTGGAGCGCGCCCGCCTACATGCATCATGGCATCGTTTGCATCACTGCTGGATTCAAGAAGCACATAGCAGTGGTGCTCTGGAAAGGACCGCTGATTCTCGACACGAAAGGCAAACGTGCCGACGAAGCGTGGGGAGACTACGGGCGGGTTACTTCGATTGACGATCTTCCCGCACGCAGCACGCTCATCAAGTATCTACGGAAAGCAGCCAAACTCAACGAGGACGATGTAAAGGTGCCTTCACGGGTAAGACCGGTGAAGGCCAGGCCCGTTGAAGTACCGGACGTTTTAGCGAAGGCATTGAAGAAGAACAAAAAGGCTCGTGAGACATTCGAGGCCTTCTCGCCGAGTCACAAGCGGGAATACACCAGTTGGATTTCCGAGGCAAAGCGCGAGGAAACCAGGGACAAGCGGCTTGCCACTACTATAGAATGGCTGGAACAGGGCAAGCCAAGACAATGGAAATACTCGGAGCGCAAATGATCAGGTACAGCATCACACCATCGACAGTCGGAAAAGTTCTCGTGGCGGCGAGTGAGAAGGGTGTGTGCGCAGTATCTATGGGCGACTCGGACGCCGAGCTGGAGCGTTCACTTCACGATCGCTTTCCAGCGGACGAGGTAAAGAAGGACGCGGTCGGAATGACGAAGATCATTGCGTCAGTGAAGGAGATGATTGCTGGCAAGTCCGCCCCTTCGGGGCTGAAGTTCGACCTGCATGGAACAGACTTCCAGAAAAAGGTGTGGAAGGAGCTGCTCCGTATCCCGTCAGGAAAGACACGCTCTTACGCAGAGATTGCGACAAGGATTGGACGTCCGAATGCATACCGCGCAGTTGCAAATGCATGCGGTGCAAATCCAGTTGCGATTGCAGTGCCCTGCCATCGCGTAATTGCCTCAGGCGGAAAGATCGGCGGCTACGGCGGCGGACTGGACCGGAAGCGCAAACTCCTCGCGAACGAAGGCGTCGCGGTCTAGAGCTTCAACCGCATGACGGTCGCGAAATCAGGGCAGAGCGCAGTGAACTCGTAGGTCTCGAGCATTATTTTCGGAACGTCAGTGCGCATCATTGTTTCAAACCCATATCGCGCGAAAAAGTCCGCAGCGGAGAGAGTGAGCAGATACAGATCCTCTATTCCGCTGTCCCTCGCCCACCCAATGCGATCGCGCACAAGCGCATCGGCGACTCCTTTCCTTCTCTGATCAGCTCGCACGCAGACTGACCGAAAGAGTCCGAGATTTTCGTGGCCCTCTACGCCAGCCACACCGACAATCGCGTCGCCAACCATTGCAACGGCGAATGATTCTCCAAAAACCGATGGGACATCTTCCACGGGCAGGTCAGCGGATCTCAGCAAATCGAGCACGTCGTTCAAATCTCGTGGAGTTGCTTCGCGGATTGTCGGCATAGTACTGGGATATGGTTCGTGGGTTCGCACGTAGGACACGTAGT
>JANLYJ010000041.1:0-2083 GCA_031365555.1 Gemmatimonadaceae bacterium
GTTTCCGCAGCAGTCGATCTGGTGGTTGAGCGTGCCGCAGTCCGCGTCGGTCACACAGGTCCGGTCGTAGAGCGAGGCGTCGCAGGGCGCTCCCTCGTTGACGAGCTTGACTACAGAACCGAAGCAAAGAACGGAGCGACCTTCCGTAAAACGCTGGCGATCTTCCCGCACATCCTGATTCCGCGCGTTGTGGATGCATACACGACGCACCGCGTGCTCACCATCGAACGTATACGTGGCGTCAAGATCAGCGAGATTCCGCCGATCACGCGGATCGAATACGATTTTACTTTCCTGGCCGAGGAGTTCGCACGCGCGTACCTGCACCAGATCGCAGTCGTCGGACACTTTCACGCGGACCCGCACCCGGGCAATGTCTTCGTAGTTCTGCCCAACCGCGAAAATCCCCAGACTCCGCTCGAGGCGGAGAACTCTGATCGCCGCGAGCTTGCAAGAGAGGCGCAGACTCCGCTGGCCAAGTCGGAGCAGGAAGCACGCAAGGAATCCATCACTGCCACGGCGCCGTCTCCGTTTGATCCGAAGCTCGCGCTCATCGATTTCGGGATGACGGCACACCTGACCGACCGTCTCAAGAACTCGGTCGTCAGGCTCCTGCTTTCAATCGCGGAAAATCATGGAGACACTGCAGCCGAGACTCTGATCGAAATGGGCGAGCATCCCGAAGATTTCGATCGTAAATCCTACGTAGCGGAAGTGTCGGCGCTAATCGCCCGCAATGTTGACCAGACCATCGGGGATACGCCGGCCGGGCTCGTGCTATACGAGATGATCGCGATTGGTTATCGAAAGGGGCTGAAGCTGCCGGCGGAGCTGACGCTGCTTGCGAAGGCGCTCTTCAATCTCGATGCGGTTACGCGCGCACTCGACAAGAACTTCAATCCCACTGAAACGATCCGCGAGTACACATCGGAGATTGCCAACCAGCGCGCCAAGCGCGACCTGTCTCCGGCGCGAATGTTCAAACTGGCAACTGAAACATCAGACCTGATTTCCGCACTGCCTCACCGTATCGACGTTCTCACTGAACGGATGGCCAGCAATGATTTCGCTGTCCGCGTTGACACTCCTCAGCTCGGCAAGCTGCTCGACGGAATGCAGAAAATTGCGAACCGCGTATTTACGGGACTTGTGCTGGCGGGGCTCCTGGTCGCAAGCGGCCAGCTACTTCCGTACTGGCGACGGCTCGGTCTCGCCGGATTCGTGATCGCGGCTGGAATCGCCATCTATATGGTGTTGAGCATCGTGGTCACCGACCGCCGGGGACGCGCGATCGATAAATAGTGTTAACGGGCAGCATATCGTCTGTTTCTGCCTGAACTGCTGCTCCGGGAATATTCGCCTACGTCGAGTTACGTATCGCTCAAACCCGCAATTTTGCCCAACGTGTGCCGGTTAGCCCACCCGTTCAATGGAGCAGGCATGCGCGTTTCAAATCTCGTGGTCGGATCTGCGATTGCTATTTGTGCGATTTCAGCTGATTCAGCAGGCCAGGCAACTTTGCGTGAAGGAATGAAAGTCCGCATAACCTCTACTAGCGGGCCGCGTGTCACAGGAGTTGTTCAACAGGTTACTCCCGACTCTGTTTTCGTCTTTACAGATGGCGTGGGGGCACGGTACGGAATTGCTCGTTCAAAAATTACCGCGACCCAGATCAGCGAAGGAAAGTCAATGAGCCGCGGAGCACTCAAGGGTCTCGCTTGGGGCACCGGAGTGATGGGAGCAATAGGCGGTCTCATCGTTGTCACAGTTGGGAAGGACGATGAATTTGAAAGAAAATACGGAGATGGCGATAGTCCGGGTGAATTCTTCGTCAATGGCGTCGTCGCAGGGGCCATGTTCGGGCCCTTGATTGGCGCATTTGTAAAATCCGAAAATTGGACAGACCTGTCTGTTCAACCTGTTGTCGGCACCCATGCTGTTGGAATGCGGGTGGCCTTCAGTTTCTGATGACGGCCCTCCTGGCGCCAAACGAGGGGGGTGTTCGCGAGCACGGGTGAATTGTCACCCGTGCTCGCATCTACTGAAACGATGATTCGAAACGGAAAACGCGTCGCGCTAACGC
>JANLYJ010000278.1:0-1547 GCA_031365555.1 Gemmatimonadaceae bacterium
CAAACCTTCGGCGCGCGCCAGCGTAGCCTTGGCGTCAGAGACCCGCAGTCCGAGCTCGCAAACGGCGGTGCCATGGGTCATGTTGAAGGCGTGCGCAAAGCCTTCGGTGTCGGAGTTGAGCACGATATTGATGGCGCCTTGCGTCCAGCGGCTGACCGCCTTCGATACGTGCTGACCGGCCTTCAGGAAGCCTAGACCCGACAAGACTTTTTCGAAATCCGGAATGTTGGCGCCGTCGATGGCGAACTCAATGAACTCGGTGCCAAGGCATGGCGAGCGCGGAGGCAGGGCGACAATGCCCGGAGCGGGATGGCCGGTGCGCTCGCGAAGCTGATCCATCATGTAGATGAGTGATCGATGACCATCGACGGCTAGGCTGCGCGCGGAACCAGCGCGGAACTGATCGTTGAAGATTTCGAGCGAGAGCAATCCGTCGTAACCAGTCGCATCCAGTGCGGCCATGAAGTCGAGCACGGGCAGATCGCCTTGCCCAGGGAAGTTGCGGAAGTGGCGGCTCCATTGCAAGACATCCATTTCCATGGCGGGGGCATCGGCCACCTGGACGAGGAATATGCGGTCGCGCGGGATCGAGCGCATGGCTGTCAGATCGGTTTTTCGGGCCAGCGTGTGAAATGTATCCAGCACCAGCCCGACGGAGGGATGATTGGCACGCCGCACCGCCTCCCAGGCGTCACGATAGTCGTTGATGTGCCGTCCCCAGGCGAGCGCTTCAAATCCGATGCGAATGCGGCGGGCCTTGGCCTTCTCGCCGAGTTCGTGGAGGTCAGCGGCAGCGCGGTCGATGCCACCCAGGCAATCTAGCGCAACATTCGAGCAGACTAGCAGGAGGTCGCAGCCGAGTTCAGTCATGACGTCAAATTTGCGCTCGGCGCGAGCAAACGCACGGGCCCGCTTGTCGGTCGGCAAGCCTTCGAAGTCGCGGAACGGCTGGAATGTGATGATCTCAAGATTGAGGTCGGCTGCCATCTTGCGCACATCAGAAGGCGTGCCATTGAAGGAGAGCAGGTCGTTTTCAAAGATTTCCACGCCTTTGAAGCCCGCGGCGGCAATCGCTTCGAGTTTTTCAGCCAACCCGCCGCTCAGACAGACGGTCGCAATGGACATGCGCATAGGCCGTTTCTCCCGCTACTCGGTCATCAATCGCATTGCATGCGCTAGGCGTCGTAACCTTCGATCACGACAACGTCAGCGACGCTGGCCGTGTCCCGCACCTTGACCGCGGCTTGATACTCCGGGCTGTCGTAGCAAGCCTTGGCGATGGCGTAGCTGGGGAATTCGATCACCACATGACGCGGCTGCAAGTGTCCGGCTCGCATTTCAGAGACGCCACCGCGGACGAGAAATTTGGCACCGAATTTGGCAAAAGCTATGCCGTTCAGCCGAACATATTCTTTGTAGACTTCGGGGTTCTTCACATCGACGTGCGCGATCCAATAACCTTTGGGCATGAGTTGCAGTCTCCTAAGGGCGCGGCAGTTCTGACTAGGTAGTGCGAAGCTACCTTCGCATGCAAGCCTAAGTGTGCC
>JANLYJ010000077.1:0-10215 GCA_031365555.1 Gemmatimonadaceae bacterium
TGCCCGTGCAGACGGCCGAGCGACCCTGGGTGCTGCGCAAGGCGACACAATACTCGTGGAGCTGAATGAAAAAGCCGGAGCCAATCCGGTGCCGCGCCGTGGACGCCTCGGGCTGTATCATTTCGCGATCCTGCTTCCCACGCGTGCGGCTCTCGGAACATTTCTCCAGCATCTTGCGGACATCGGTGAATACGCAGGAATGGCGGACCACCTTGTTAGCGAAGCGCTT
Source organism: Gemmatimonadaceae bacterium (assembly GCA_031365555.1). GTDB lineage: Bacteria > Gemmatimonadota > Gemmatimonadetes > Gemmatimonadales > Gemmatimonadaceae > UBA4720. The sequence continues at coordinate 230 of JANLYJ010000077.1, forward strand.
TATCTCACTGATCCCGACGGGCTCGGTATCGAAGTGTATGCAGACCGGCCGCGTGAATCATGGGCCGTAAATGGCTCCGTTCTAAGCATGGGCAGTTTGCAACTGGACACCAGCGATCTTGTTCGCGCCGGCAACGGAGCAGCCTGGAATGGACTTCCGGCGGGCACTGTCATTGGACATGTGCACCTGTATGTGGACCAGCTCGCTACGGCAGAAAAGTTCTATCACAACGCCATTGGCTTTGACAAGATAAATCTTGAATTCCCCGGGGCACTCTTCATGTCCGCTGGCGGATATCACCACAATCTGGGCACCAACACGTGGGCCGCTCAATCGCCCCGCGCGGCTGATGAGGACGCGCGCCTGATCGAATGGAATGTGGTGCTGCCCGCTTCTGACGACATCGACCGCCTTGCCGGGAGCCTCCGGGACAACGGGTTTGGTGCCGACCTGAACGGCGGTGTACTCACCACAAATGACCCATGGGGTTCGAGAGTAAGGTTTAGCGCCCGCTAAACATTGCCTCTAACGCCGTGGCAGGAAGATTGATTACATCCTTGCCATTGAAAACGTTCTGAGGAGATCGATGAACAAAACGTTGCGAAACAATTCACTCTCGCTGGCGATGTTTTTCCTTTTCGCTGTGAGCATGGGCGGGCAGATCATTTCAGGTCATCACGTTTTCAATGATGACCGCAAGGATCACCACCAATCCGAGATTGGTCTTGGTGACTATCTCCGCAGCTCACATTTTGTGGAGGCGACATTCGAGAATTGGGAGTCTGAGTTCCTGCAGATGGGCGTCTTCGTATTGTTCACCGCCTGGCTGATTCAGAAAGGCTCATCGGAGTCAAACGACCCGGACAACAAAGAACCAAAAAAGGAAGACCTGCGCAGCGAGAGCAAACCGAACTCACCGTGGCCTGTTCACCGCGGTGGCCTGGCGCTCAAGCTGTACGAACACAGTCTCAGCGGCTCCCTTTTCCTCTTTTTCCTATTTGCATTCGCGCTGCATGCACTCGGTGGAGCGCATCAGCACAATCGGGAATCGCTGGAACATGGAGGTGAAGCAATATCCGCCATGCAGTACCTCGCGACATCGCAATTCTGGTTCGAGTCTTTTCAGAACTGGCAAAGTGAATTCTTTTCCATTTGGGCGCTCTTACTTCTCACCATCTACTTGAGAGAGAAGGGTTCGCCGCAGTCCAAAGCCGTTACCGCAGGCAATGAGGAGACGGGAGAATGAAAACTTCAGATAAGGTTTGGTTGATTACTGGCTGCTCCACTGGGCTGGGGCGCGACCTCGCAAAGACAGCTTTGAGCCGAGGGTATCGTGTTGCGGTAACCGCACGCGATCCGGAAAGCGTGCGCGACATAGTCGCCGGAAATGAAAACTGCGCGATTGCCATCAAGCTCGACGTCACAAATCGCGAGGAAGCTGAAGCCGCGGTCGCCGAGACTGAAAAGAAGTTCGGGCGGATCGATGTGCTTGTGAACAACGCAGGCATTGGATATTTCGCCGCAATCGAGGAAAGTGAAGAAGCAGAAGTGCGTCGCATGTTCGAGATCAACGTGTTCGGTCTTGCACGAATGACTCACCTGGTTCTTCCCGGAATGCGCGAACGGAGGTCGGGACACATAGTCAACATTTCCTCCATCGGCGGACTGCGTGCGTTCCCTGCAGTTGGGTACTACAACGCAACAAAGTTCGCTGTTGTCGGTTTGTCGGAAGCACTCTCGCTTGAAACGGAACCGCTCGGAATTCATGTAACGATCGTTGAGCCCAGTGGCTTTCGAACTGACTGGGCCGGGCGGTCTGCCAATGAATCGCCGAAGGAAATTCCCGACTACGCGGAAACGGCGGGAGCGAATCGCCGCAACCTTCGGGGCTACAGCGGGAGGCAGCCAGGAGATCCCGTGCGTGCTGCCGAAGCGATCATCAAGGCGGTCGAATCTACTCGGCCGCCACTGCATCTACTGCTCGGCAAGGCAGCACTTAAGGGTGCAAACCTCAAACTCCAGATGCTTCGCGAGCAGATCGATGCGTGGGAAGCGACTACTGTTGGGGCTGATTTCCCCGAAGGCGAGTAAGCGCCCATTCAGCGTGCTCCCTTACCATGGGATCTGCATCCTCAGCAGCTGACTCTAGAGCGGGTATGTAGTCCGGGTTGCCGGAATTTCCCATTGCGACCGCGATATTGCGCGCCAGTCCCCGGCGCTTGGTGCGCTTCACTGGAGATTTGCGAAAAGTTGTGCGAAAGCCTTCGTCATCCAGAGCAAGCAGCTCTCGTAAATCGGGAGAGGTAAGGTCGTTGCGTGGATTCAGGAATTCCGGCGTGGACTCGCGCGCAAAACTGACATTCCAGGGACACACATCCTGGCAGATATCGCATCCGTAAACGAGCTCACCCATCGGAGCGCGCAGTTGTTGCGGGATTCCACCTTTCAATTCAATTGTCAGGTATGAGATGCATCGGTTGGCGTTCAGCACGCGCTCTGATTCCAGCGCGCCTGTCGGGCACGCATCGATGCAGCGCGTGCATGTGCCACAGCGGTCCGCCTCGAATGGAGGGTCGGGTGTCAGAGCGATATCGATTAAAAGGCTGCCAATGAAAAAGAAGGAGCCTTCCTTTGGGTTTACGAGCATTGTGTTCTTGCCGAACCATCCAAGACCGGCTTTGCGGGCGAGATCGCGTTCGAGTATCGGACCCGTGTCTACGTATGCCTTCGCGACTATGCTGCTTGCCTGGTGATTTTCGATCCAGGCTTGCAGCTCGCGCAGTTTTTCGGTCATGACGTCGTGGTAATCATCTGAACGTGCATACCTGGCAACGGGACCTGACGGTGTACCGCCGCCGTAGTTGAGTCCAACGACTACTGCGCTTCTCACACCGGCAAAGGGAGCACGCGTATCCCTGCGTTTTTCGGCGCCGCGCTCCAGATAGTGCATTTCGCCAGCGTGGCCGGCAGACACCCACTTAGTGAAGCGCTCGTAACTATGGACTTCGCCGAGACTGGCGATCCCTACGAGGTCAAAACCGAGCGCGTAGGCTTGCGACTTGATCAGCTGTTCGAGTGTCACGTTTCGGTGACTGCCCATAAGCTGTACCGTTCAACATCGCGCGCCGGGGGAATGAAATCGTGGCTCCCATAGGCTGTGTACATTCTCCAGCGAACATAGGTTCGATCGGGGAGCGGGAGGAATGGAAAGCGGCGAAACCATTTTCGCGAACGAAAGCGCCAGCACACTTTCAGGAGTGCGATGGCGAGTGAAGGCCGCCTTATTGCGCGTATGGCTAGTCGAATGCCAAGGTTGATCCACCCCATACCATGAATATAGAAGAGCTCTCCATCGGCCAGTCCCACACAATCGGCCTCATCTCGGACACCCACGGTCTGGTGCGGGCTGAAGTGCACAGCGCGCTCAACGGGGTCGAGCTGATTCTTCACGCCGGAGATGTGGGAGAGGGTGTGCTCGCAGAGCTCCAGATGATTGCGCCGGTTCGGGCGGTATTTGGAAATACCGATGACCCAGGCGACCCGTCGCTCTCAGCATCCATCGAGCTGAACATTGGGGAAATTTCAATCCACGTCAGTCACGGTCATGAGCTCGGCAGTCCCAAGGCGGACAAGCTCGCGGCTGCGTATGGCGCCGATGTAATTGTGTACGGCCACACCCACAGGCAGCAGATCATTCAAGTCGGGCCCAAACTCGTAATCAACCCCGGGGCCGCTGGCGCGCGGCGGTTCAACCTGCGGCCGTCAGTCGCGGTGCTGAGAATTTCCAACGGAACGGCGTATGCTCAAATTATTGAGCTGAATGACTGACAGAATTGAAGTCTGGAGAATCCGCCCACTGCGAAGAGCAGGCGATGCCGCCTCGCTGAAGTCGATACTGCCCGCCGAGGAACTCGCGCGGGCAGAGCGGCAGGCCGACGAGGGGAAGCGGCGGGCATGGATTACATCGCGGGCAGTGTTGAGGGTATTGCTTGCGAACTACACCCATGTCCCTGCGAATGAGCTTCGGTTCATCGCGGGAAAAAACGGGAAGCCATTCCTCGACAACTCGCAGAACCAGCAGGGGATCACTTTTAACTTTTCTGATTCGGCTGACATGGCGCTTTTGGCCGTAAGCTGGGATCGTGAAGTTGGTGTGGATTTGGAGCAGATCCGAAATGTGGAGCGCGCAACAGAAATTGCGGCGCGCCGATTTTCTACCGAAACCGCCGCAGAGCTTTCCCGCGCGCCCGAAAGCGACAAGAGTAGAATCTTTTTGCAGAACTGGGCGCGACACGAAGCTTTGCTAAAAGCACGCGCTGGTACGATCTGGAATCCGGAGGGGGCGAGTCGCACCCTGTCTTCAGAGTCGTATGCAGACCGGGTCACTGGGCCCTACAGTGTTCAGGACCTGGACACTGGCAGCGACTATGTTGGAGCGATCGCGGGCGAGGGCGAAGGCTGGTCGGTCAAGGTAAATGACTACAGCGATTAAATCTTAGAAAAAGGATCGTCCATCCAGATTCGGCGGAACTGTAATGCCGAGCGCTGTGAGTGCTGAAGGCATGATGTCAGTCGTGCGCCGTGGTGCAATGATTGGTGGACGATTCGTGAGCAAGGGAACGAGCATATGATCCCTGCGCAGCGAGCCGTGGGTCGAGACATGGGGGATTGGTTCGTATTTGGCGCGAAAATCCCACCCCGCCGACGCCGAAAGAACGATGTCTCCGCATCGGGATGACCTGGCCAGGTTTGCGATCTGAACGATTGAGTCCGGATACTCCGAGCTGATCGTCGCGTCATAAGCGTCGGATTCGGAAATGCCGATCCTGTCTCCAACGCCGAGCGGGTCGCCGGTTACCGTCCTGTAACTGTATCCCGCGGATTCGCTCCATGAGATCATCGCGTTTCCATTCTTCGCACTCCTTACCTCACAGCCGCCTTCGCAAGGAAGCAGGAGCAGGTCTACAGATTCACGGCTCAGGAGCCGGGAAGCGATAGACGCGCACTGTGTCTGGCGATCTGATCCTTTCAGCCCCAGGTAGATGTGGGCCATTGCATTGCCGCTCACCATGACCGCTGCATCCGGATTGAAACGCATCGGCCAGGGATGCGCGATTACAGGAAGTCCCCACTCTTCCACCAGCGACGCCAGGTCTTCGTGATGCTCTACCGCTGAATGGCCATGGTCGCTGACGATCCAGAGGTGCATGTCATCCCATGTGCCGGCCTTCTCCGCAGCTGTGCGAATTTCGCCTGCAGTCTGATCGACAATCGCAAGTGCTTCTGTGGTAAGTGCCGACTCGTGTCCGCGTGCGTGTGATGTCTTGTCGATGCCGGTGAGAGCAGCAAACGCAAATGCAGGTCTGGCGGAAAAAAGTTTCTCCGTAAACTTCGCCGCTATGTCGCGGTCTATGGCAAGCCAGCCGCGAACATCGCCGCGAAAATGTGTGATTCCGGTTCGAACAATGAATCGCGCTCCCTGTCCCAGTCGCTCGCTTCCACGCAGGCCGCGACCGATGACGTTCATCGCTGCAAGATTGGATGGGGAAAGCTCGAAAATCGTTGGGGCGTTCGCGTCGAGATCGGTATCGACATGCCGCATTTCGGCGCCGACGTAGCTGCGCGAATGAAATGGCATTCTGGCCAGCTTCCTGGATCTGTCGTACCATCGCAGACCAGGCAGGCCTACCGGTCCGGGAAAACGCCCCATCAGAAACGGGGCGTATGCAGGCCCTGTCACCGACGGGAATACCGAGGTAACAGTGCTGAGGCCGCCCTGTTCCTTCAGGCGTGCGAGCGCTGGAACCGTTCCCGACGCTATTGCCGCATCCAGCGAATCCGGACGAAGGCCGTCGGCTACCAGAATGACTACCGGCACAGGTTCATCTGGCGGGCTTCCTGCATTTGAACACTATATTCCCGCACTCATTCGTCTCGTTTGATCATGAAAGAAAAGAAAGTCTCACCAGCGAAGTCGAACGGCAAGCGCACGAACGCGACCAAAAGCCGCGCGCGCACTGCTACAGGAAAGAAAATGGATCCGGAAAAGCGTGCATCTGCCGAAGTGGATGCTCTTGCCGGACTCAAGGAGCGTACCGAAGAGGGGCATCGGAAAGCAGGACGCGTCCCGCCTTCCGAGAAGGACAATACGCGTAGAGCCGGCGCCACGCGTATCATTGACGACGCCATCCGGACTCCGTGGTCGCCAATCACTGAAGACGAGAAGCTTCTTCAGTCCAGCGCGAGTGGAGTCGACTTCACTCGAACCGACACATGGCGCGTCATGCGCATCATGGGCGAGTTCATCGAAGGATTCGACACGCTTGCCAATCTCGACAAGGCAGTAACGATTTTCGGGTCCGCGCGCATCGGCCCTGATGATCCCCAGTACGAGAATGCCCGAGCAGTCGCGTTCGAGCTCGCAAAGGCAGGGTTCGCAGTGATCACAGGTGCTGGTCCTGGAATCATGGAAGCCGCCAACAAGGGAGCGAAGGAAGGCGGTGGCCGGTCTGTCGGATGCAACATCGAGCTTCCCTTTGAACAGGGAGCCAATCCCTACGTAGATACGCTCGTGAATTTCCGGTACTTCTTTGTTCGTAAGACGATGTTCATCAAGTATTCGTCGGCGTTCATCATCTTCCCGGGTGGATTCGGAACACTGGATGAGCTATTCGAATCGCTGACCCTGATTCAGACTGGAAAGATCTATCAGTTTCCGGTGATTCTTTTCGGGCGGCACTATTGGGCAGGACTGCTCCGGTGGCTGCAGACACGACTGCTTACCGAAGGGAAAATTTCGCAGGGTGATCTGGACCTGATCGTTCTTACCGACGACCCCGCAGAAGCGGCAAACGCTGTGATTTCATCCTATGAGTCGCTGAGGGGAACATCTGCAGCGCAGAAAATGCGCAACAACGTCTAGACCAGAGGCACGCTTCCGCCCGACGTTGCGGGAACGAAAAGGGCTGGGTAGCTTGCGAACAGGGACGCCCGACTAATGCGCGGGCGTTTCTTCGTTATAGGGAGACGAACAGATGATCGAAGAACTTAAATCGAAGCTCGCCGCAGAAGCCGAAAAGCTTCAGCACGAACTCAACGTCACTTTGCCGAACGAAATTCGCAGAGCCGTCGAGATGGGAGACCTGCGCGAGAACAGCGAATACAAGGCAGCGCTTGAACGGCAACAGTTCGTCCAGGCGCGGTTGGGACAGCTGCACCAGCGCCTCAGCAAGCTTGCGTCAATTGACGTTGCGCAGATCGCGCCCGACAAAGTCGGCCTCGGTTCGACAGTGACCGTGAAAGATGAAGGAACCGGTGCAGTCGAAACCTACAATCTCGTCTTTGGCGATTCGGTTGAGTACGAAGAAGGACATGTGAGCATGTCGTCCGCGATTGGCCTCTCGCTCGTGGGGAAAGGCGTCGGCGAAGTGACTGTCCTGAAACTGCCCGCCTCGATCAGAAAACTAAAAATCACGGCGCTCAAAACTATTCACGACCTGCCCTGAACTTCGGGCGGCACCATCCCGAAAATGCGATCAGTTTCCGCCCGGTACCGGCGAAGCTGATCGCTTTTTTCTTTCTTGCTCCAGCCAAACAACAGTGCGAGATCATCGGCGACGACATGCGCTGCGCTCTCGCCATGGTCGGCTGTTTCGAAGGCCACGCGAGTGCGCCGGATTAGAACATCACCAATTGTCATCGCCAACTCGCTGCTTGCCGCGAATTGTATCTCGGCGCGAGTTGCAGAGTGTCCATCTGCAATGGGTTTTCCGAGAGGCGCATCATCCGCGATCATCTCATCGAGGTCCGCGCTTCGGTTCGCCCCGGGCAGCATTCCCTTTGCAGTCGCGGACGCCGACCTTCCGCGCCGCAGCGCCCGCTGGATCTCATCACAAATCTCGGCGGCCATGCTGCGATAGGTGGTCATCTTTCCGCCTGAGACTGCAATCGTACCGGAGCGATCACGGGTAATTCTGTGTTCGCGGGAAACAGCGGAAGGGCTCCCGCGCGTGTGCGTAGCCGCCAGAGGACGAAGTCCTGCCCAGGCAGACGTGACATGATCCTCGCTGAGATAATGCTCGGGAAAGTATGCGCGCGCCGACCGTAACAGATACTCGATCTCTTGACGTGAAGGTCGAACATCGTCCGGAGACTCGGTTGTCCAGCTGTCAGTGGTTCCCACGATCGTGAACTTCCCGGAGGGAAGGATGAACATCACGCGACCATCCACCGGCGAAAGGACAGTGAGCGCATCCTGATTGCCGACCAGCTCTCGCTCGATCGCAATGTGAGTCCCCTTGGACTTTCGGGTCCGGAGGTCGGATGCCCACGGACCCGTAGCGTCAACGACAACACGAGCGCGCACTTCGAACTCGATTGAAGTGAACTCGTCACGCACGCGCACGCCGTTCGGCTTTCCCGGATTGACCTTCATCGCCCGCACATAGTTTGCGGCTTCAGCGCCGAACTCGCGGGCAGACAGCACGTTGGCGAGCGTGAGCCGTGCATCATCGGTGCATGCGTCGAAATAGCTCGCCCCACCAGTCAGCTCCCTCGGGTTGAGCGCCGGCTCGAGCTCCAAAATCTGTTGGACATCGAGTTTTTCGTGATGCCACAGTTTCGAGTAACCGGCCAGCCGATCGTACATCGACAGTCCGAGGCTCAACTTCCAGCGCGGGACGCGGGCTCCTTTGTAAACGGGCCAGGTGAAACGAAGGCGCTTCACAAGATGAGGAGCAATCTCCAGAAGGATCGCGCGCTCTCTACTTGATTCCCGAACCATGTGCACCTGACCATGTTCGAGATAGCGAATGCCGCCATGAATGAGCCGGGATGAACGGCTCGAAGTACCGCTGGCAAAGTCGTCTTTTTCGACGAGTGCGACACTAAGCCCCCGCATGGCCGCATCCCGCGCCGTACCTGCTCCCGTAATTCCCCCGCCAATCACCAGGACGTCAAAAATATTGTCGGCGAGATTGTGCAGAACAGCTGCCCTGGCAGCCTGGAGGTTTTCGCGCCGTTCTGGTGGCATCCTAGAAAGATACCATATGGGGATTAACTTCCTGATTAAATGGAATCCACTCCGAAACAGCGCGTAGCAATCGTAGCAGGTGTTCGAACGCCGTTCGTTCGCGCGGGCACCTTGTTCAAGACAATATCCGCGATAGACCTCGGAAAGCTTTGCGTTGCCGAGCTCATCCATCGAACGAACCTGGATGGCAGGGAAGTTCAGGCGCTCGTTTTTGGAACCGTGATTCCATCAGTCGTTGCGCCGAACATTGCTCGGGAAGTGTCGCTTCTTCCGATGCTGCCGAAAGGTGTCCAGGCATTTTCGGTGAGCCGGGCGTGTGCATCTGCGAATCAGGCCATTACCGACGCAGCCGATCAGATTGCGCTCGGTCATCTCGACGTTGCAATTGCCGGAGGCTCCGAATCACTTTCGAATGTTCCCATTCTGCATTCCCAGGGAATGGCGGAGGCACTCGTGCTGGCATCGAAAGCGAAGACAATGGGCGGTCGTCTCAAGGCTCTTTCGCGAATCCGCCCCAAAGACCTGATACCAATCACTCCCGCCATCGCCGAGCCGTCAACGGGCGAGACTATGGGTCAGTCAGCGGAGAAGATGGCGAAGCTGAATAACATTTCCCGCGACGAGCAGGATCAGTTCGCGCTGCGTTCACATCGTCTTGCCGCTGAAGGAACTAAAGACGGGCGACTGACGGCGGAGATCATGCCGGTGTACGTGCCGCCCCGCTATGAGACATTTGCGACTACGGACAACGGCATTCGCGAAGACACAAGTTACGATCAACTCGCTCAGCTCAAGCCCGTGTTCGACAGGCAGTACGGCTCGGTCACGGCCGGCAATGCGTCGCCTTTGACCGATGGAGCCGCATGCGTCCTACTGATGAGTGAGCAGAGAGCGCGCGATCTTGGCTACGCTCCGCTCGGCTACATCCGGTCATATGCATATGCAGCGCTGGATC
>JANLYJ010000088.1:0-20805 GCA_031365555.1 Gemmatimonadaceae bacterium
CGTGCCGTGCTCGATTCCGTTCCCATTCGTGAGAGCAGGTAAAGCCCAACTGTTCCGAATAGAATGTTGGCGAGCCACATCGAGATGAACGCAGGCATGAGCCCCCGTTTCGCCAATGCTTCGCCTCCGATGAGGCAGACGTAGTACAGCGCAAACACGATCAAGCTCACGCCGATGGTCAGCCCAACTCCGCCTCGGGGAAACCGCAGCGCGATTGGCGCTCCCAGGATGACGAAAATCAGGCACGCTACTGCCAGCGCGAATTTCTTGTGTATTTCCACATAGTATGAATTCACGAGCGTTGCCTCTTCGATCATCCGCGACCGAGTCAAGTCCGCCATCGGCTGCATACTGCTCGTATCGACCTGGTTCGTCGCGCCAATACGGGTGATTTTCGAGCGTGCTATCGCTGCACTTTCGCTCGCACTCGCCGCGGTCTGTGCTGCACCGGGGGTTTGTGCGCCGAGCGGCGCGGGGAGAATGGATCGAAGGAGGCCGCAGTAGGCGCGCACGAACGCCGCGTCTCCCGGCGCAGACTGTCCTGTTTCGTACGCCTCTTTGGTCAGCTTCTGTTTTTTCTGGCGAGCCGTTTCAAGGACGACGTTGTACTGGGCACGGGCAGCCTGATAGACCTTCCGGGATTTGGACGCTGCAGTGCGCATCTCGCAGATCGTCATTTCGCGATCGCTTTTATACTGATCGTTTTCGCTTTTCTGGAACTGGTTCCCGACGCCGGCAACTTTTATGTGGTCCACGTTGAAATACAGCCGCTGCAGCTGAGTGGGCGTCGCAACGGGAACATCCTGCATCGACCCGACGTATAGAGTAAGGTCGAGATCGCGCTGGTTGTTCGTCATCGCCATGTCACCGCTGTCGGCGTAAATCGTGCGCCGGCGGGTTGGGTCCGACATGTCGTAAATAACGACATCGCGCATCTTGTTGGAGTGCTGACGGTCCAGATGTCCTGCGCGCAGGTACAGTTTACCCGCGCTGATTTCGTTGATTACCTGCTCGCGGAGACCGAAGGTGGGCTTCTTTTGCGCAATATCGGTTTGGAGCACGCGCAGCCTGTGGTTTGCGGCGGACAGGATCTGATCGTTGAAGAAAATCATTCCGATGGTCACGAGCAGTCCGGCGATCACGACCGGTCGCATAATCGACCAGGGTCCGACTCCCGTCGCCTTGAGTGCTGTGAATTCGTTCTCTGACGCCAGCCGGCTGAAGGCGTACAGCGTCGCGACAAGCACCGCCATCGGCATGGTGAGCGCGATGGTAAGCGGAATCGACAGCGCCAGAAATTCCACAATGGCCTGCCAGGGAAGTCCCTTCCCAACACGCTCGCCGAACCGTTTCGCGATGTATTGCAGGAGCATCAGCGAAGTGAGGGCGGTCAGTGCAAAAAGGAGCGGCCCGAGGTGCTCCTTAAGCACGTATTTGTGGAGTATCTTCACAGGGTGAAATATAGGCTCTGGAATGAGCTAAGCGACACGATGACAGTACTTTGCGTGCTGTTTGCCGTGTTGTTCCTTGCAATCGCGGAACCAGTGTCCGCGCAGGAACGCGATACTTTGCCGCGGGTCACGCGTCCGCCCGTGCAGCAGGGAGTCACGCCGGTCGATACTGCAACCGGTCCGCGAGTACGTGTTCGGCTCACAGCCGACTCGGTCACGCTTCCGGCCCTGCGCCTGCCAAGTGTTCTTTCGCGCGCTGATCGCGAGAGCTACAAGCAGGCGGCCGCCCAAATCGAAGCCGCACGCGCGACTGCATTCCAGCAGAATATGCGGACTATCATCGAGTCTGTCTGGGGCCAGGTTGCAACCTCTACATTCGCAACCGCCAGTCCGGCTCCTGTCTTTCCCGGCGAAGTTCCCGCGAAGCCCAAGCCTGTGGGATCGCGAGCGAGTGAAATCATCAACCAGTACTCGGACATCGGGCTGCAGCTCAACGGCCGTCTTGAAGTGCGCGGCGAAAAAAACCAGAGCGCCAGCTGCGGCGGAGCTTTCATCAATCCACTGATCAACTGTCGCACTGCATTCGAGCCGCTTCTGGATTTTCAGTTCAGCGCACTGTCAGGTGGCGTCGTTGCAGAACGTGTTCACGTAAATCTGGATTACGATACTCAGCGCGAATTCGATGCGTCGAACAACATCAGCATCTACTACGAAGGGAAGGGCGGAGAATTCATCCAGCGCCTCGAAGCCGGAAACGTCACCTTCCAGCCCCCGGCGTCGCGTTTCATCACTGCGGGAATTCCCTCTGGAAACTACGGCGTTCAGGCAATAACGAAGCTTGGCTCCATGCGGCTGAAGACTATTGCTGCCCAGCAGAAGGGAAACATCATTCGCGACCGCGTGTTCACGGTTGGAGATCGCACCCTTCAGGCTGTAGATCGAAAAATCGAGGACTATCAGTTCGAGCCGCGCAGATTCTTTTTTACTGTACCACCCAAAGCGCTCGGCGCTGCATATCCAAACATCGATATCCTCGATACAAGGAGGATGGCGTCGCTGGCTGCGTCTCTCCCGGATACGCTCAGGCCGACCAAGATACTTTTGTACCGGCTGGTGATTGGAGGGCAGCCTCCCAATCCGGCTGGTCCACAGTTCAGAATTCTCGGTGACTCCAGGTCGAGACCCGGCCAGGTTTACGAGTATCTCCGGGAGGGAATTGACTACTACGCCGATCCGTCACTCCTCTGGATAGCGCTTGTTCGCCCTCTTGCCCTGAGCAATGAGCGGTTGGTTGTGGCTTACCGCGTTCGCATCAACGGTCGCGACACCACCTACACGCGCACAGGCGGAACTCCGGATCTGGAGTACAACGCAACGCGCGATCAGTTCGCAAATCTGCTCTGGGATCCGCAGGTGAAACCTGGCGATCCGGCCTTTGAGCGTGAAATCCGCAGCGTGTACCGCATTGGCGGTGCGGACGTGCGCAGGCAGAGCATTGTATTGAAAGTTGTAACTGGAAGCGGTGCGGATCAGGAAAAGCCGCTGTCCACTCGAAGCTCCCTGACGGGTTTGCTGGCCGATACGTATCTGCAGCTGTTCGGTCTCGCGCAGTCCACGAACTCATCGAGCTTCGACATCGAGAATAGAATCTGGCCGCGGCCGGGCGATCCGAACTTCGAGCTGAGTCTTGGCAACTCCGCGGCGCGCACCATACGCGACCAGTTTCTTGTGTTCCCATCGCTACGGCCTTTCGCGCGAAACGGTCTCGCGGGACTGAATCCGCCGAACGACACGATCTATTCCACACCGGCAGAGTATTTGAATTCAGCGCAGCGACCGCAGTCGATTTATCACATCCGCGTTCGGTATCAAAGCGAAAGCGGCGGCGATGGCGGAACTCTCATGCTCGGCGCCGTTCAGCTGAGACAGAACTCAGAGCGGCTGCTGATTGATGGCGTACCCCTGGTGCGCGGAACTGATTACACCATCGACTATGACCTGGGCCGTGTCACCTTCAATCGGTCAGATACTCTTTTCCCTAGACCGCGACAGGTAACGGTTCAGTACGAAGAAAATCCGCTGTTCGCCCAAACGCCCACGAGTATTCTCGGTGCAACAGCTGAGTTTCCATTCACCAATGGGCAGATCGCATTCACGGCGATTTCGCAAACACAGAAAACATCCTTTAACCGCCCTCCACTCGGATTCGAGCCGGCTGCTTCACTCGTTGGTGGCGTAACTGCCCTCTTCAGTTTCGACGCAACACCACTCACGCGCGCAGTTTCTCTCTTGCCACATGGCGAGACGACAGTTCCATCCCGGGTGAGTCTCTCGGCGGAACTTGCTGCCAGCAGGCCGCGTCCCAACTCTGCAGGACAGGCTTACATAGAAGCGTTCGAGGGCGAAGGCGGCGTGCGCGTTTCACTGAACGATTTGAACTGGTACTACAGCAGCCAACCTGCACGCGGACGCGGACTGCTCAGCCAATACGGAGCCGACGTAGTTGACCTCAATCGCGCGGCGACAATGGCCTGGCAGAGCAACGGTCTCGATGCCAATGAAAGGCCAGTGCGCTATTCCATCGAGCAGATCGATCCACTCACAAGCCTTATCGGCGCCGGCGTGTCAGGACCTGAGCAGCTTCTCTGGATGACGCTGTATCCGCTGAGTGTCGGCGGAATTCGCGATTCGATTTCGCATTCGTTCAAGTGGCGCGTGGCAAACGCGCCGACCGGGAGACGCTGGCGGTCAATACGGACTGTGCTCAGTCCGTCAGGATCCGACCTGTCGCGCGCAGAAAATCTGGAGTTCTGGGCGCAGGTAAATGTGTCCGGCAAGCGCGACAAGAATCCCATTCTTGTTTTTGATTTCGGTGATGTGTCAGAGAACACTGTGTCGTACGGACCTGACACCCTGTTCACGAAGCCGCGGACGGCAGGTGGGGCGAGCGACCAGCGCACCCAGGACAGCACATACTCTGGAAAATCCCTGCAGCGCTACGATCAGCTCGATAGTGAGCGCGATCAATTCTCCCGCACTTTCAATGCAGGCATAAATGATCACGGGCTTCCGGGCGATGTAGTGGGGAAGATGACTGTCGTTGAAGACGGCCCTGCGGGACGGACAGTCTCTGTGCGCGGGAATGTTACAACCTGTCTTGGCGGGTACAGAACTGTGCAGGTGCTGGGCGATGCAAAAACCGACTGCACCGTTGGGAACAATCACCTGGATGAAGAAGACATTGATGGTGACGGTGTCCTGAATCTCACGAGCTCGGAGCGGGAGCAGGAGCAGTGGGACAGGTATGTGGTGAACCTCGCCGATCCTGCGAAGTACACACGTATTGGTAAATGCACAGCTGCACCGGTAACCGAAGTTCCCACACAACCTGACAGTGTGTGCTGGGTTCTCTTCCGGGTGCCGTTCCAGTCTCCAGACGACTCGCTCGGAAGTCCGCTCCGCAGGCGCACACGCGCCCTCAGGATCACAATGATCTCAGGCGGGGGACTCGGTGACGCAGAGTTCGGACGCATCGCCCTTGCACGCCTGCGGCTCACCGGAGCGCCATGGCTCAAGCGATCTGCAAATGCAGTGAAGGGAATTGCAGGTGAAGAGCCGTCGTCGGGATTCGTGCAGGCGGGTGTCATCGGGACACAGGATCGCAATCTCACAAATGGCGTGAGCTACGAATCGCCGCCCGGCGTTGTGGACGCGCCCGATCAAAAAAGCAGTTTTGAGGCTGGAAGAATTCAGGTAAACGAGCGGTCGCTGAGACTGACAGCCGCGCAGCTGCAGCGCTTCGAGCGCGCAGAAGCGTACTACCGTTTTCCTGAAGGCGAACGGAATTTCATGGCCTACAACGAGCTCAGGCTGTGGGCTCGCGGCGTTCGAAATGGCTGGGGCGAAAATGGCGAGCTTCAGTTCTATGTGAAGATCGGGCGCGACGCAAATAACTTCTACATGTACCGCACACCGCTCGTCACTGGAGATTCAAAGCTCGCCTGGCTGCCCGAAGTCCGGGTGAACTTTCAGAAATTGTATGACCTCCGCGCACAGGTGCAGAACGCCTATTTGCGGAGCACTGCGCCGAATACGTGCAAAGGATTGGACTCAGTGTTGATAGCGAACACCCCAATGCCTTTGGGAAGATTGACGGCAACCCGCTACGCCGCGTGCGCAGATGGCTACGTCGTCTACACGCTCGACCCTGGCACTGCACCCCCAAACCTTGCCGGTGTGCAGGAGCTTTCAGTGGGAATGGTGCGGGTCGCCAACGGTTCGGGGATTCGTCCCGTTGCGCCATCTGACACGCTCGAGTTGTGGGTTGATGACATTCGACTGGGCGGAGTCGTGGACCAGGCCGGATTCGCCGGACAGGTTGGATTGTCGATTGTTGCCAGTGACTTCGCCGATATTAGGCTGAGCATGGTACGCCGAGATCCACATTTCAGGCAGTTGGCCGAGCAGCCGACCTTTCTTACCGACAACAGCTTCAACTTCACCTCTGCGTTTCACCTTGAGAAGCTTCTTCCAAAACGTTTTGGCCTCTCCATTCCTTTCACGGTTAACCACACGTCGTCGGCAAGCGATCCACTCTTTGTTTCGCAGTCCGACATTTCAGCCGACATAGTGCACGGTCTCCGAACACCCAGGGCGTCCGCTACTTCCGTCACTCTTAGCGTGCGTCGCAGCACGCCCGCAGCCGGAACATGGTATGCGCCCATCGTGAACAACCTCGCACTCAATAGCACGTTCAGCTCGGGAAGCGTGCGGTCGGAGTACGAAAATGGAAGCGCCAATAATGTGACGGTTGGTATCGACTACAATCTCTCCCGCGCGCTCATGCCTGCTCTGTCGCGCTGGAATCCCGTGGAGCTTCACCTTACCAGTACCTATGTCGCGGCGAGCGACAATAGAATTTCATTTCTCAAGCCCGCTGACGCGGTCGACGACGTGTCTCGAACGGTGCAGGGATTGTCTCGCAGCTGGAGAAACGGGGGAAGCCTGATGTTCAAGCCATTCAAGTCAGCCGCACTTCGCTGGGACATCAGCTCCGTAAGAGATCTTCGTAACTATGGAACGGAGTCCACGCTGGGAGTGATCACTGCGTCGGATCGCGGGCGGGATCGCCTCCTGGGCGCTGAAGCCGGAATAGAAAGAGAGCGGGCAATGCAGGCCGGGTTCAATTACACGCCCACCATGTCATTCTGGATTCGGCCCCGGTTTGATTTTGGGACCTCTTACAACATGCTTCGCGATCCGAACACGCCGAGCTATCTGCGGCTCAATGGCAGCACAGGCGCGTTCCGTTTGCCGCGGCGGCTGGGAAATTCTCAGACCTCCACAGCGGGCGTGACCTTCGACATTCCCCGTGCGTTGAAATCTCTGGACAGCGCCAGCAGACTGCATCACATCCTGCGCGGCTTCCAGCCAATCGATTTCAATTTGAATCGCAGTCTTGTATCTGTGTTCGATGGAACCGCGGTAACACCTCCTGTCACCTATCAGCTTGCAATTGGAGGAACGAATCTCTTTCGGGAAATTTCCGGAAGGGAAGCGACCAGCACTGGGGTCGTCACACAGATATCCGCGAACAACACGATCAATCTTCCCGCGGGAGCCGTCTTCTCCAACCGGTACCAGCGAATCAACACAAGAAACTGGACCAGACGTTACGAAGAGGATCCTGCGATCTTCGACGGTACTCAGGTGATGTTCCCCGATCTCAGTCTGCGCTGGTCAGTAAGGCCTGCAGCCTTCAAAGGCGTAATCAGCAGCATCTCTTCGGGAGCGCGATATGTAGAAACGCGGCAGTACAATACTGCCCCTCCGTTAACCGCATCTGAAGGCGACCCGCATCCTGATCTGGTTGACCGCGGGACCTCACTAGTGAGGAGCTATCCGCTCAACACTACTATAGTATGGGCCGGCGAGCGTCCCTTCTCCTCAAGCTTTGGGTATTCGCTGAATGAGCGGCGGGAGTCCCGTCCCGGGATGGCGACGAACGGGGCAACAGCAGACTGGAGTGCGGATATCGCCAAACCCCTTCGCCTCCCACATGGCTGGAGCATGCCAGGCGACCTGCGCACCAGGCTCAGCTACCAGGCAACTCATGGAGATAACTTTATTCTGAATCCTCTCGCTCTGAGTCGTCGGAGCAGGTTGAGTGACAACGGCCGGCGTTCATTCAGTTTCAGCGCCGATGCAGACGTATCTGAAAATCTTTCGTCGAGTTTCGTAGTTTCGAGGCTTGTAAGTTTTGACAGAAACCTGAACCGCAATTTCACCCAGACCGTACTGAGCGCCGTGATGCACCTGCAATTCTTTGGTGGAGACCTGAAATGATCCGGCGGACGCTCTTGGCAGTGACGGTTTTGCTGGCCGGATGCAGTGATGCCGCGGAGCAGCCGAAAACCGACTTCGACGGGAATGCAGCGCTCGAGTATGCGCGTGCTCAGCTGAGTTTCGGTCCGCGCGTGCCCGGCACCGTAAACGCGCAGAAAGCAGGGGACTGGATTGTCGCGCGGATGCGAGAGCGCGCTGACACTGTGATCGTGCAGAACTGGACGCACACGACAGTCAATGGCAAGCAGCTCCCGATGAGAAATATCTTCGCACAGTTCCGGCCGGAGCTTACTGAACGAGTCCTGTACCTGACTCACTGGGATTCGCGTCCTGTAGCTGATGAATCCGAAAATCTTGGAGATCGACAGCTGCCCGTCCCGGGTGCAAACGATGGCGCGTCAGGCGTGGGCCTCTTCATCGCCCTCGGCGACCTGCTTAAAAAAACGCCGCCGAACGTTGGAGTCGATCTTCTCTTCGTGGATGGCGAGGACTACGGCGACTTCGGAGAAATGAACGACGTGCTGGTCGGCTCGATGTTCTTTGCTGCGGATGCCAAGGTCAAGAACTACATGCCGATTTACGGCGTCCTGTTTGACATGATTGGAGATAAGGATCTGCTAATCCAGCGCGAGCCGAATTCAGTAGCTGCCGCGCCCGAAGTTGTAAAACGAGTTTGGGACATGGCTGCAGCACTCGGCTACCAGAAGTTCTTCGCACCCGAAACGATGGCCGATCCTATAACGGATGATCACATTCCGCTGCTGCGGGCAGGCATGCACGTCATAGATGTAATCGACTATACCTATCCATATCATCACCGCACTTCCGATACGATCGACAAGATCAGCGCGGAGTCGTTGAAGATTGTCGGCGATGTAGCGGCGGCGCTGGTAACGCGTCAATGAGCAATCTGATGTTCGAGGAGCTGGAGACCCCCATTCCGATGGTAGACCTCGACATCATGGAACGCAACCTGGATCGGATGGCCGCATACTCGGCGAAGCATGGCTTGAAATTGCGGCCACACACCAAGACACACAAAAGCCCGTGGATCGCGGCTGAACAAATCAAGCGCGGCGCAATTGGTGTTACCTGCGCTACGCCGCGTGAAGCCGAAGCCATGGCGGCCGTCTGCGACAACGTTCTTCTTGGCTTTCCGGCCGTTGGTGCCACCAAGGCGCGCCGCATTGCCTCAATTCCAAAAGGAGTCGATGTAACGGTTTCGCTCGACTCCGAGATTGCACTTCTGGATCTTGCAGCCGCTGCGCGCAATGCCGACAGGCCGGTCGGTGTTTACGTGGAGCTCGATCTTGGAATGCATCGCGTCGGAATCTCCTCGGCGGAACAGGCGGCGGAATTGGCGACGCTGGTAACCCAGACACGCCCGCTCGAGTACGCAGGCATAGCATTCTATCCCGGACACATCCGCGAGAGTGTGAGCGATCAGGGCCCATCGCTCAAAATGCTTTCCGCCCGTCTCGAGGAAGCACTCGACGTGATGGATACTTTCGGCGTTCGTCACAAGGTAGTTAGCGGTGGGTCAACGCCGACCGTCTGGCGGTCACACGAAATCCGCGGAATGACGGAGATTCGTCCGGGGACATACGTCTTCAATGACCGGACGACCGCAATCATTGGTGCGTGCGACTGGGCCGATTGCGCTTTTACCGTGCTCGCTACGGTCATCAGCACTGCAGTCGATGGTCAGGCCGTTATCGATGCGGGGACCAAGTCGCTCGGGCGCGAACCCATAAGGGGCGCTGAAGGCGAGGGATTCGGCTCGCTGCTCGAGTACCCTGAAGTCACAGTCCGCGGAATGTCCGAAGAACATGGCATTCTTGAACTGAAAGACTCTGACTGGAAGCCGCAGGTCGGCGAACGTGTTCGCGTAATCCCGAATCACGTCTGCATCGTCGTGCACCTTTTTGACGAGCTCGTTGGAGTTCGTGGTGACCGCATCGAGAAGCGTTGGCCTGTTGAAGCACGGGGTCGGTAGTCGGCTACAGTTACTTGGTTCGCACGTAGGACACGTAGTGCGCACGTAGGTTCACGTAGAACCGCAGGCACGGGGGGAACTGCAGGCGGGCCGAAAGCGTTGTTGTCGTGCCCCCCCCATCAGTTGTGGTTCTACGTGACCCTACGTGCTACCTACGTGTCCTACGTGCGAACCAAGATCCGTCTGCAACGAAATGGCTTCAGGCAGAGCCGCCCGGTGTCCCGCGACGTCCTGCCGGAGCTACATCAAGAAATGCCCACGCCCG
Source organism: Gemmatimonadaceae bacterium (assembly GCA_031365555.1). Classification (GTDB taxonomy): domain Bacteria; phylum Gemmatimonadota; class Gemmatimonadetes; order Gemmatimonadales; family Gemmatimonadaceae; genus UBA4720. The sequence continues at coordinate 10,058 of JANLYJ010000088.1, forward strand.
CGGAACGAAAAGCACTCGTCTTTCTCAGCGCGGTAATAGTTCTTGGGGGTGCGACACGAATTTACAGGTCTTATTCAGAACGCACCGATCTCGACCCTAAGTCAGCCGCGGCTCTGCAGCATCAGATCGGCGCAGTGGACTCGGCGATTGGGGCGCGCCACCCGGGGTCAAAGCGGAAGAAAAAGGGGACCCGAAAAGGTGCCCCTGCCGACCCACCACCAGTTCCTTCAATAATTGACCTGGACATCGCCTCTGCTGACCAGATCGAGACTTTGCGGGGTATCGGCCCCATGATGGCGGTGCGGATCGTCACCGATCGCGATTCCCTTGGGCCCTTTGGGTCGATTGACGGGTTTCAACGGGTAAAGGGAATCGGGCCCGCACTGGCCGGAAAGCTTGCTGCCAATGTAACTTTTTCGGGGGTGCCGCGTCCTGTAAACACTGTAGTTTCAAGGCGATCCGTTAAGAAGAACCCCAAACGGAAAAGCCGCCGGAGGGAAGAGGTTTATTGACAGCACCTGCAGCAACACCTGAGCGAATTGGCGACATGTTGGTACGTGAAGGCCTGATTACATCTGAGCAGCTCAATCAGGCGCTTCAGGAACAGACGCAAAACGGTACGCGCATCGGATACAATCTGGTCAAGCTGGGTTTCATCCCCGAAACCGAGCTCACCAGAATGCTCGCGCGCCAGTACCGCATGCCCGCCGTCGACCTGACGAAATTCGAGGTTGATCAGCGCGTTGCGAAACTGATCCCAGCCGAGCTCGCGATGAAGCATCTCGTCCTGCCGCTCAAGCGCGACGGACGCACGCTTACTGTCGCGATGGTCGAGCCTACGAATATTCGGGTACTCGACGACCTCAAGTTCATTACCCGGTTCGACATCTTCCCGGTCATCGCAGGCGAGTTCACACTGCGCAACCTGCTCGAACAGGTATTCGAATCGGGTGAAGCGCAGATGGAGAACCTCGTCGCAAGCATCATCGGCGACGAAGACTCTGACGTCGAAATTCTGGAGTCGGAAAACGACGAGATGACTGCCGCCGCGCTGACAGTCGCGGTCAACGAGGCACCAGTTGTAAAACTGATCAATGCCATTCTCACCGACGCTGTAAAACGCGGTGCGTCGGATATCCATTTCGAATGTTTCGAGACTGAGCTGAGACTTCGCTATCGCGTTGACGGCGCACTTCAGGAAATCATGAAGCCGCCCCTCAAGATGCGCGCGGCGCTGATCTCACGTTTCAAGATCATGGCGAGCCTCAACATCGCAGAGCGCCGGGTTCCGCAGGACGGTCGAATCAAGCTGAAAATCGGAAAGCGGGTTATCGACTTCCGCGTTTCCACTCTGCCAACGCTCTTTGGCGAGAAGGTGGTTCTCCGAATCCTCGATAAGGGGAACCTTACATTCGATCTCGAGAAGTTCGGAATCGAGCCGCGCGCCGAGCGCGAACTCATGGACGCGATTTCGAATCCATACGGAATGGTGCTCGTCACAGGCCCTACAGGTTCGGGAAAGACGACCACCCTCTACTCGGCACTTTCCAAGATCAACAACATCGACGTCAATATCATGACGGCCGAAGATCCGGTCGAATACAACCTGTTCGGCATCAACCAGGTCCATGTGCGCGCCGAAGTGGGGCTCACTTTCGCGTCGGCGCTGCGTGCATTTCTTCGCCAGGATCCCAACATCATCATGCTTGGCGAAATCCGCGACATGGAGACAGGCAGCATCGCGATCCGCGCTGCACTGACCGGTCACCTTGTCCTCTCGACACTGCACACCAACTCAGCGCCGGAGACAGTAACCCGCCTTCTGGACATGGGCCTCGAAGGTTTCAACGTTGCGTCTGCACTGAATCTGGTGCTCGCTCAGCGGCTGGTACGGCGGATCTGCTCGAACTGCATTGAGAAGTACACGCCAGCGCCGGAAGAATTCACCGCGGCGAAAGTCGGACCTGATACAACGCTTCGCGACCTCCAGTTCACTGAGGAGAGCATTCGCGATGCGAAATCCAGGGCGACCAAGTACGCGGCTGAGCATATCAACTCAGTCACGCTGGACACCAAGCTCCGCGAACTGCCCTACTTCAGGGGGAAGGGCTGCGAACAGTGCGGCAAGACCGGACTCCGCGGACGTCAGGGAATTTATGAAGTTTTGTTCATGACACCGCCCCTAAGAAAGCTTATCATGCAGAACGCAGGTGCGGCTGATATTACGAAGAAGGCGGTCGAAGAAGGAATGCTTACTCTTCGGATGGACGGCTGGCTCAAGGTCATGAAGGGAATTACCACGATCGACCAAATCGTTCGTGAGACAACGGCTTAAACGAGATCAAGGGAACTAGATGACCGTCCCGATGGACGCTTTCAATAACCCGCAGCCGGCTCCCGCTACCCCGGGTGTTCTGAATCTGCGAACGCTGCTGGATGAAATGGTTGCGAAGGGAGCATCGGACCTCCACCTCGTAGCTGGCGAAAGACCGAAGCTTCGGATCGACGGCGAGATAGTGAACTCTGCGTACGAGACGGCGCTCAGTCCGAAGGAAACGCTGACTCTTGCGTATTCGGTGCTGACTGAAAACCAGAAGAAGCGTTTCGAGCTCGACGACGAGCTGGATTTCTCTTTCGGTATCGCTAACCTTGCGCGCTTTCGCGGCAACTGTTTCAAGCAGCGTGGCTGCGTCTCGATGGCGATGCGCCAGATCCCTTTCCAGATCAAGACATTCGGCGACCTGAACCTGCCGCCGGCAATTGCAAAGATGGCCGAGAAGCCGCGCGGACTTGTTCTCGTTACCGGACCGACCGGATCGGGCAAGTCAACGACCCTCGCTGCCATGATCGACAAGATCAATAGCGAGCGCCGGGGGCACATCATCACTGTTGAAGACCCCATCGAGTTCGTTCACAGGCATCAGGGCTGCATCATTAATCAGCGCGAAGTCGGGACGGATACGAAATCGTTCGCAAACGCACTCAAGTATGCGCTTCGTGAAGATCCTGACGTAATTCTCATCGGTGAAATGCGCGACCTGGAGACAATCCAGGCCGCGCTCACAATCGCGGAAACCGGCCACCTTGCACTCGCAACGCTGCACACGAACTCGGCGGCCGAGGCGATCAATCGCATCATCGATGTTTTTCCCTCGCATCAGCAGTCCCAGGTCCGTGCACAGCTCGCTTTCGTGCTCGAGGGAATCATTACGCAGACACTCGTTCCGAAACAGATTGGCCGCGGTCGCTCGCTTGCAGCCGAGATTCTGGTAGTGACGCCGGCGATCCGCGCGCTCATTCGTGACGACAAGATCCACCAGATTTATTCGTCGATGCAGTCCGGAAAGAAGTTCGGAATGCAGACCCTGAATGACGCGCTCTACAACCTGTATATGAGCCGTGAAGTTTCAGCGGAGGATGCGCTGCGGGTGAGCGGAGATCCCGTAGAGTTCATGCGCATGATTGGGCAGGAGCCAGCGGATGGTGACGGCGGTCGCACTCCCGGAGCTCCAACGACGCCGCGTCCGACTTTTGGCGGAAAGCGCTAGGCTAACGAATAGTGCCGACCTTTACGTACACAGCCCGGTCGTTTTCAGGTGACCTGAAGACTGCGACAGTCGATGCGCCTTCGCGTGACGAGGTTATCGCCCAGCTAAGACGGCAGCGGCTGAGTGTCGTAAAGATCGATGAGCAGGGCGGGAAGTCGAAGGCAAAGGGCAGCATCAAGATGCGGGACATCGTCATCTTCACTCGGCAGTTCTCCACGATGATCAACGCCGGCCTTCCACTCGTGCAGGCCCTTACGATTTTGTCGGAGCAGACCGAAAGCAAGGCGCTCGCTGAGGTAACCAGACGTGTAGTGTTCGATGTCGAGTCCGGACACACTGTTGCGGATGCACTTTCGAAGCATCCCAAGGCATTCACAAATCTTTACGTGAACATGGTTGCAGCGGGTGAGGCAGGCGGTATTCTCGACACCATCCTGCTGCGGCTTGCCGGGTTCCTTGAAAAAAACGACAAGCTCGTTCGCAAAGTAAAAGGCGCGATGATTTATCCGTCGATGATCTTCGGCGTGGCGTTTCTCGCCATCGTCGTGCTGCTGATCGTGGTCATTCCTGTCTTCCAGACGATGTTCGCGTCGGTGGGAGTTCCACTTCCGCTGGCTACGCGCGTTGTCATCGCAATGTCAGTGGCGCTCAAGAGCTACTGGTGGATGATTCTGGGAATTGGAATTGGCGTCGGAGTCGTCGGAAAGCGGTACTATGCAACGCCGAAGGGTAAGTACAATATCGACAGGATCATGCTCCACATACCTATCCTCGGCGACGTTCTCAGGAAATCTTCAGTCTCGCGGTTTACCCGCACGCTCGGAACCCTGATCAGCTCGGGAGTGAGCATTCTCGACGGCCTCGAGATCACCGCAAAGACTGCGGGCAACAGGGTAGTACAAACGGCAATTCTCGAATCGCGGGCATCGATTGCCGGCGGTGAAACGATCGCCGGACCGCTCCGGAAGTCGGGAGTATTTCCGCCCATGGTTATCTCGATGATTGCCGTCGGTGAGCAGACAGGTGGGCTCGACGAGATGTTGTCGAAGATCGCGGACTTTTACGACGACGAGGTGGACGCTGCGGTCGTCAACCTGCTCGCTATGCTTGAACCGATCATGATCGTATTTCTTGGAGTCGTTGTCGGCGGAATGATCGTCGCGATGTACCTGCCAATCTTCGACATCATGGACGCGGTGAGCTGATCTCGAGCCTGGGACTACAGCAAGGTTCTTGAAAAATCGATTGTGGCCTTGAGACTTCGCGTTATGTCGGTGCTTTCGATGTCTCGAAGGAGAGGCGATCCCCGAATTGCAGCGAGCGGCTGCGTCTGGACTTCCGCAAGGAGAACGGTAGTTCCGTCGCCCCTGCTTCGGCTGATGACATCCTTCAAGGCATGCAGTGCCGTTGAATCCAGGGCAGGTACTTTTCCCATCCCAATGATCAGTACTCGCGGCTTTCTCGATACCCGTGCGAGCGTGTCCTTGAACGCCGCCACCGCCCCAAAGAAAAGCGGGCCGCTGATCTCGTAAACCTCCACTCCTGCAGGGACACTGCCCCTTCTGTCCCCGTCTTCGTCTCCTGCCAGGTCATCTTCTAACAATCCGCTGAGTGCACTGATACCCGTGACTTCGGACATTCGCCGAATGAAAAGGAAGGCGGACAGTACGACACCGACGCTGACCGCAACGGTCAGGTCTACGAAGACAGTGAGCAGGAAGGTAGACAGCAGGACAGCCACATCGCTTTTCGGCGCATGCAGCTCCGACCGAAACATTCGCCACTCGCTCATCTGGTAACTCACCATCACCAGAATGCCTGCAAGCGTCGCCATCGGTATTTGGCCGGCCAGCTTTGCAGCGAAGAGAACTATCAGGAGCAGGGTGATGGCATGCACGATTCCGGCGACTGGTGTGCGCGCGCCATTCTTGATGCTGGTAGCAGTGCGGGCGATTGCTCCGGTTGCGGGGATGCCGCCAAAAAGTGGTGTCACGATATTCGCGACGCCCTGCGCTACTAGCTCCATGTTCGAGCGGTGCCGCCCGCCAATCATTCCGTCAGCTACCACTGCTGACAGGAGGGATTCGATTGCCGCGAGCATGGCAATTGTCAGCGCAGGCGCAACCAGCATCGTTATGGTTGCAAACGACACATGGGGAATGTGAGGGGAAGGAAATGATGCAGAAAGTTCGCCAAATCGGATGCCGATAGTTTCGACGTCGAGGTGGAGCATACTCGCGCCAATCGTCGTAACTATAAGCGCTACAAACGGGCTTGGCACACGCGTATTGAAGCGAGGCCACACCAGGAGTATCAAGAGGGTGCAGGCACCGATACCGGCGCTGGCCGTGGAAATGGCGGACGAGTGACTTGCATATGCAATCCACTTTCCGACGAAATCAGCAGGAAGAGATTCCATTCGCAGGCCCAGCAGATCCTTGATCTGGCCGGAAAAAATTATGACGGCGATGCCACTTGTAAATCCGGTGATCACAGGCTGAGGGATGAATTTGATCATTCCTCCCATCTTCGTTACGCCCATCACGACCAGGATCATGCCTGCCATGATCGTAGCGACAACAAGTCCGTCGACACCGAACTTCTGAACGATTCCGTATACGATTACGACAAAAGCACCGGTCGGACCTCCGATCTGCACGCGCGAACCGCCTAGCGCGCTGATCAGGAACCCTGCGATTACCGCCGTCCACAATCCTTTGTCGGGTGTGACGCCGCTAGCGATTGCGAACGCAATGGCCAGGGGAAGAGCAACCACGCCGACAATTACGCCAGCGGTCGCATCCGCTACAAACTTGTCGCGAGTGTAGCTCTGGAGCTCAGTGTAGAGCTTTGGAACCAGCACCTGCAGGCTACTGTGCTTTTTCTGTCATCAAGCCGAGCTTGAGAGCGAAGTCTACGTAGTCCGAGCGGTGGGTCAGTCCGAGCTTCTCGTTGATGCGCTGCTTGTACGTATCCACCGTCTTGGGACTGATGAAAAGTTTTTCGCCAATCTCCGGCGCACTGAATCCACGGGCCACCAGTCTCAGGACATCCTGTTCGCGCTCGGTCAGCTTTTCATACTTGGTCCTGTCATCCGCGTGCTCGGCTTTTCGCTGAATGTTGCTCGCAAGAGCACGGGCGGCAGATGGCTGCATGTACACGTCGCCCTTGGCGACGGCTCGAACGGCATCCACGAGCTCCCGGTCCGCAGCACTCTTGACCAGATATCCGCTCGCGCCTGCCTCGAGCAATGGAACCAGGTAGGAGTCTTCGGCATGCATGGTAAGTATCAGCACGCGCCCACGGGTTTTCTTCCCCACCAGTTCGCGCGTCGCCTCCGCGCCGTCCATTTCGGCCATGGACAGATCCATGACGATCACATCAGGGTCAAGGCGCGCAGCAAGCGAAAGGGCATCCTTCCCGTTGGCGCCTTCGCCAATAACCTGGATGTCCTTGGCGCTTCCCAGCACCGCTTTTAGTCCCGCGCGCACCACGGCGTGATCATCTACAAGTATTACGGTAATGACTCCGTCCTTCACGCCGCCTCCTGATGTCGTCTAAGCCGTGCCGTCACTCTCGTGCCGCCAAGGAAGTTAGTGTCAATGTCCAGTTGTCCGCCAAGCAGTGACAGCTTTTCCATCTGAGCTGCCAACGATGAGCGTAACGCTCCGCCCGCGGCTCCCAGTGAGCAATCATCGGTTATTTCCAGTACCATATTGTCGCCATCCGACGACACGCACAGCCGCACGTTCCCGGCACTGCAGTTCGCCTCGATGCTGTGGAGCACCTGTTCGGCAATCCGGTAAATGCTGCTGCCCGTTGCCGACGAAACGGGCTTGTTGAACGCCTTTACGGAAAGGCTGACGTCTATGGACGACCGGCTCATTGTTGCGCGGGCGAGTGCTTCCAGGGCGGCTGGCAACCCGAGATCGTCAGCAACCCGCGGATGCAGTTCGCGGGAAACGTTGCGCAGATCCTCCATCGCTATCTGGAGCAGTCGCGTGATCTCCACGGCGTATTCTTCGGCTGGCTGGCCGTGCGCAGCGCGCGTTGCTGCAGCCGCCTGATAGCTCGCGGCTGCCAGGGTCTGGCCAATCGACTCGTGAAGCTCCCTGGCGACCGTCGCGTGAGCACGGTCCTGCGCCCGAATAATTTTTGCACCACGCTGCCGAATCTTCTCGCGCGCTTCGCTGAGATATTCCAGGGTTTCATTCAACGTCGTTGCGAGCCGCGAAAGCCCTACATCGGCAATGATCGACGGCTGAACGCGGGCTCCCATATTTCCGTTCGCAACTTGCTCGGCCACCAGCTGTATCGCCTTGACCGGCTGCAGCGCAACGCGAACGGCGATGAAATTGGTTGCCGCGCCAAGTACAAGCAGCGAGATCACCAGATACTCCAGGCGATTGGCATTCCCGCTGGAAACGCTGCGCGTGACTGCCAATAGTGAAACAAGAATCACTACGGCGTTAGGTATGAGAAGCTTCATCTCGAGCGAGAGCCGCAGCAGGTGCCTCACCATGCGGTGAATGCCCTGTGTGCCCGACAACCGTGCCACAGACATTTCTGCTCTGGTCACTTGACGATAAGTGCCGTTACCATGCCATACATCCCGTGCTCCGACTCAGCGTGCGGAAGAATGTGGCAATGGAAAGCCCAGGTCCCCGGGTTGGTGCAATTCACGATTACGTCCCAGCGCTCACCGGGCGCGACGTTAAGCGTGTCGCACTTCCAGGGCGCGGGCTGCGGCCATCCGTCCTTGGAAATCACGGTCATGTGCATACCGTGCAGGTGCATTGGATGGATCATCATTCCTTCGTTCATGAATCGGATCCGAACTTTCTGACCGCGAGTGGCGACGATCGGCTCGGTTGCAGGGAAGCTCTTTCCGTTGAGAGTGTACCCGTGCATTCCGTCGTTGAGAATCATCACGTAGTCGATGTCTGCACGCTCGATTGCACGCGGGCGCTTCGGGGCGACGATGAACGCGCCAAGCAACCCAAGTCCGACCTGCTTTGCGGCATTATGGTGCGAGTGGTACATGTGCGAGCCGCTGTTGGGAACTGTGAACTCGTAGGTAAACGTCTGGCCCGGCTTGATCGGTGGCTGCGTAATGAACGGAACGCCGTCCTGATCATTTGGGAGCTCGAGGCCGTGAAAATGGATGACCGTTGATTCTGGAAGATTGTTCTTCAGGATTACCCGGACGCGGTCGCCCTCATTGACGCGGATCTGCGGGCCGGGGATCTGTTCGTTGTATGCCCACCCCTCAACCGTCTGACCGGCCGCGGTTTCCCAAAGCATCTTGCTGGCAGTGAGGCGGAAAACCTTTACTCCGCCCTCGATTGTCGGCGCGAGCAGTTGATTGCCCTTTCCTTTCGACGCTGCGGGGAATGCCTTGATTCCATCCTCGTGCATCTTGTCCATCGCCTCCGATGCAGCAGCGGCTGAGAGCACAGGAGCGGTACTTATCTCCTTCTTCTCTTCATTCTCTTCGGACTTCGACTCGTCTTTGCGTGGTGAGCACGCTGCAGCGGTCGTCGCAATCGCAGCCGCAGCAGCAGCACGAACGAAGTTGCGGCGCGAAGAACTGGCTTTGAGGTCAGGCATGATCGAGTTGTTTTCAGGCATGTGCGTAGGGGATTTCAGGGGGTTCAGGACTATGTTCACAAGGTATGGCTCCTCCCCTGGGGGCTCTGTCGTAGATTGGATGAATGTTTTGGGGGATTCACCACGATCCGTGTAGGGAAAAACCTTACTGATGCCAGCGCACATAACGCACTCTGTTCTCGCTGAAATCGTTGGCATCGCGGCTGACGCGATCATCTGTATCGACGACGCGCAAAAAATCACTTATTTCAATTCCGGAGCTGAAGCAATCTTCGGGTGGACAGCCGCAGAGATCATCGGGCAGCCTATCGAGTGCCTTATCCCCGAGCGTTACAGGGGTCGCCATGAAGAGCAGGTCCATGCCTTTGGTCAGTCGGAAGTGAAGGCCAGGCGAATGGGCGAGCGCAGGGAGATTGCCGGTCTCAGAAAAAACGGGGAAGTGTTCCCCGCAGAAGCAGCCATTTCCCAGGTCCATCAGGACAACGTCGTCGTTTACGCGGTTGCGCTCAGGGACGTGAGTGTTCGGCATCGGTTCGAGAAGCGACAGAGTTTTCTTGCCGATGCCGGTGAGCGGCTTGCCGCCACCTTTGAAATCGAAGACACGCTATCTCGAATCGTTTCCCTTGCAATCCCTGTCCTTGCAGACGGATGCATAATCGAATCAAGGCTGGACGGCGGATTCCACGCCGACGCCACCGGTCACCTTGATCCTACTGCTGCCACTGCGCTGGCACGCCTGGAATCACTGCCCGGGCGCAATCCTCCGGAACAGCACCCGCTCAGGAAAATCCTGAGAAACCCTGAGCCGGTTCTGATCCCCCAGGATGCGACCAGGCGAATGCTGGCTGTGAATTCAAATCCCGACTATCGTGCTGCAATCGAAGTGCTCAACGCGAGATCTGCCCTCTTCATTCCCATGATTGCACGCGGGCAGCTGATTGGCGTTCTCACGCTGTTCAGAACCGAGCGCACTTTCGACACCGACGAGGTTGGGTTTGCGGAGGATTTCTCTAGACTGATCGCGCTCGCCATGGACAACGCGAGACTCCACAATGTGCTGAAGAGAAATCTTAGATCGCGCGATGAGATGATCGGAATCGTTTCGCATGACCTGCGAAATCCGGTTGCTGCAGTGAAGATGTTGAGCCGCGCGATGCTCATCAACTTCCCGGGTGAAAGTTCACCTGTCATGGAAAACATTCAGCTGATGTCTCAGGCAGCTGATCAGATGGATGCTTTGATTCGTGATCTCCTGGACGTTAGCAGGCTGGATTCGGGAAATCTCAAGCTGCAGCTCGAGACGGTAGATCCCGTGCTGCTCGTTCACGAGTCGCTGCGGACTCTCATTCCGCTCGCTGTCGAAAAGAACATTCGTGTGGAAAATTCGATCTCCGGCCGGCTTCCATCGGTTCGCGCAGATGTAGACCGGGTTCAGCAGGTTCTGTCCAACCTTGTGGGCAACGCTTTCAAGTTTACGCCTGCAGACGGACGTGTAGAGATATCGGCGGTTCCAAGCTCGCACGAGATTACGATCTCAGTGACCGATAACGGGAAGGGAATTGCGGCCGACCAGCTTCCGCACGTTTTCGA
>JANLYJ010000090.1:0-3566 GCA_031365555.1 Gemmatimonadaceae bacterium
CAGTCGAACGCCGCATTGTGCGCAACGAAAGTTCGTCCTTCGAGCAGCGACTCAACCCTATCAGAGATGTCACGGAAGCGTGGCGCGCCCTGAACCATCGAGGAAGAAATTCCGGTGAGTCGTGTGACGATGGACGGAATCGGCCGCATCGGATTCACGAGCGACTCGAAGATTTCCACGATCTCGCCCCGCTCGACAACCACTGCTGCAACTTCAGTCACGCGGTGTCCCCAGAAGGGACTGGATCCTGTAGTCTCTGTATCTACGACTACAAAGGACATGTCCCGCAGACGCGGTGAACCATCGTCTACGGTCTCGTGGTAGTTCGGACGCGGTGTGCCGTCGGCGTCTGCGATCATGTTGACCACGTGCGCTGCGATGGCAGCCTGGCTTGCCGGTTTGGGATACTTCTTCTCGGCCACGATCATCCACTTCCCGTCGATTCCGCGGGCTATGTCCGACCGGTCCCTGAACATTGCTTCGGCCAGATGCTCCGCCACGACCTTGGGAGCGCCTGGCAGACTGCACACGTAGCTGATCAGGTCAGTCGCCTCGGCGGACCCTGATTTCAGGTACTCAAGTGCTCTCGAGGTGAGCAAACTGTCGGGCCGGGTGACCCGAACGCCAGCCGAATCGTAGGGAGACATTTGTACAGAAAGATAGCGTTTGGAGCGCGGTTTTTCTTGCCCGAATTCACGTGTCTGGGTAACTTGTGAACTAATTCACAAGCCCCTTCCGTCTGTGAAACGCATAGCCGAATCAACTGTCCGCCGCCTTTCCCTGTATCTCAGTTTCCTCGAGGAAATTGAGGGACGCGGGCAGACCACGATATCGAGCGACGAACTCGCGCGACTCGGCGGAACGACCTCGGCCCAGGTACGGAAGGATCTCTCCTTCTTTGGATCCTTCGGAAAACGTGGTCTTGGATACTCGGTTCAGGAACTGTGCGTCAGTATCCGCGAAATTCTCGGACTTGGGCGGAAATGGAGAGTGTGCATCATCGGAGCCGGTAAGATCGGCACTGCACTAGCCCGCTATGAAGCCTTCAGTAAGCGCGGGTTCTACGTGAAGGCCATTTACGACAGTGATTCGGCGAAGGTGGGAATGGCTGTCGATTCACTGTCAGTGCGCGATATCAGCCGCATCGAACAGGATGCGTCGAAGGAAGGATTTGATATTGCAGTCCTCGCCATCCCGCCCGAATTCGCGCAGGGAGTTGCAGACCGCATCACTGCTGCCGGTATCAAGGCGATCCTGAACTTTGCGCCGATCCAGTTAGCTGTCCCGACTGATGTCACGGTGAGAACTGTGAACATGGCGTTGGAGCTCGAGGGGCTTTCGTTCGCACTGACAAATCGCGGGAACTAGAAGCGCAACGCAGAGAACGCTGAGGTTACGCTGAGACCGCCGAGAACAATATTGAAAGTTTTCGCGGCTTTTTTTTGGGAACTACCTTCAGAATCCACGCAGCAGTTTCCACGAGAAGTTCTTACACATCAGGTTCAGAGTTTTTTCTGCGCTCTCAGCGAAAACTCAGCGCCCTCTGCGTAGCCCCGCACCCCTGAATAGCTCCAGAAACTTCCCTGGCGAAATGTCTTCCGGGCGGGAGGTTGGCTCAATACGAACACTCTCCAACAGAGCGATAGTCTCCACCGGCTCGAAATCCACAACACTTCGCAGCGATTTCTGCAGCTGTTTACGGCGCTGACTAAAAAGTCCCTGCACGAATGCCCGAAACTTTACTAGATCAAGATTCTCCGGGATTTCGCCGGGAGTAATTCGCACCACTGCTGATTCCACTTTCGGCGGTGGGTGGAAGGCGCTCGCGGGGACGCGCATCAGGACTTCGACTTTCGCAATGGTCTGCAGGTTCACCGAGAGTGCGCCGTATTCTTTTGATCCCTCGGGCGAGGTCATTCGCTCGGCGACTTCTGCCTGGACCAGGAATACAGCGCGCCTGGGAAGTGGCGGGATCAGCGCGTGGAAAATGATCGGGGTTGTGATGTAGTAGGGCACGTTGCCGGCGAGGATGTAGCCGGCGCCAGCGACATCACCCAGTGGTGTCTTTAGAACATCCGCCTCGATCACTTCCACATTGGATCGCGTTGCGTATCTGTCCCGAAGCATCTTCGCTAGGGCGCGATCCAGCTCCACTGCAATCACCTTTCCTGAGCGCTCGACCAGCAAGTCTGTGAGCGCTCCCCTGCCAGGTCCGATTTCTACAACGGTATCCGCTGCAGTGGCCCCGGTCGCATCAGCGATTGCCTCGAGCACGCGCTGGTCGTTGAGAAAATGTTGTCCGAACTTCTTCAGGACCGGCGGAAATCCGCCGCTCTCCCGCGGGGGGGCCACTAGGTCTTGATCAGAACGAGTGTGAGGTCGTCGCGCGGAGGGACGTCGCCCATATGCTCATCGAGAAGGTCGAACACGTGCATCGAGATCTCCTCGACTGGGCGGTCCTTGTACAGAAGAATCGTCTCAAGAACTATCTCCTCTCCAAGTCGTTCGTCCGCCTCATTGCGTGCGTCGCTGATGCCGTCTGTAAAGAGCACCATGAGATCGTGCCCTGCTCTCCACGGATAGGACAACTCTGTCGGTGCTGATTCAACCATGCCGAGCGGCGGATCGATTGCCCGGAGCCGCTCGAACTTTTCAGTTGCACCGTAGATAAAGGCATGAGGATGCCCGGCGTTCGCGTACCGGATGCCATGTGTCTTGTGATCGATGATGGCATAGAAAACGGACACATGCATTTCCGTTGTGCGCAGCTCTTCACGAATGGAATCCAGCAGTGCCGACAACATCTGTGCGGGTCCGTCCGAATTCTGTGCGTGAATGGCAGATGCGCTCATCACCAGCGCCATGATCAACGCTGCTCGGTATCCGTGACCAGACACGTCGCCAATCATTACGCCTGTGGAATCTTTCTGAATCCTGAACAGGTGATAGAAGTCTCCCCCAACGCTGTCGGCGGGCACCACGCGCGCTGTCACCTTCGCGAGCGGTGACGCGACTGACGGATTCGGCAGAAGTTTCATCTGCAGATCGTGCGCGAGATGCATCTCCTGAAGCAGGCGGTCCTGCTCGACTGAGGCCTTAACAAGGCGCACGTTCTGGATGGCGGTTCCAATCTGAGTTGCAATGGCACGCACAAGCTTCTGGTCGCCGGCAGTGTACGGAGTACGCGAAGTGCGCCCCGACAGGTTGATGACGCCAAGTGGTTCACCGCCTTCGGGCGTCGTCCACATGATCGGCACTGAGAGCATCACGCCTTTGCGATATGTCTGCTCCACATATCCGACGGATTCGCTGGCTTCGCTCACGACTTCATGCTCAGTACGAAACACCCGAGCCGAGACGCTGTCAGTGTCTTCCACCCAGATGGCGGGAAGATTATCCGTACCCGTACCCGTTGCAGCGACCACACTCAGGGAATTGCTCGCCTCATCGTGAACCAGAATGGCGCCCGTCGTCGAGCCGACAATTTCAGCGATCTCGTTCAGGATTGTCTTGGCCGCATCCTCGAGCGAAACCGTTCTGCCGAGGATTTCACCGATTGTGTAGAG
>JANLYJ010000107.1:0-1572 GCA_031365555.1 Gemmatimonadaceae bacterium
GCGAAAGCCGGCTCCGTTGACTGCGTACGTTCCTGTGCGTCCACGACCGCGACGGCGGCCATGTTCACGATGTCCTGCACATCAGCGCCACGCTCCAGCACGTGCACCGGGCGCCGCATGCCGACGAGGATCGGGCCGATGGCCGTGGCTCCTCCGAGATGGTGCAACAGCTTGTACGCGATATTCCCGGCGCTGAGATTCGGGAAGATCAGGACGTTTGCGCGCTCGGTGAGCGTGCTGAACGGGTAGGCTGATCTCATTATCTCTTCGTTCAGGGCAGTATCAGCCTGCATCTCTCCATCAACCATCAGCCCCGGGTCACGCGCGCGAATCAGCTCGACAGCCCGCGCAACCTTCTTCGCTTCCGCATGATTCACGGACCCGAAGTTCGAGAACGACAGCATCGCAATGCGGGGCTCGAGTCCAAACGTGCGAACGATCCTTCCGGTGGAGTATGCAATACGTGCAAGCTGCTCCGCGGTTGGATCGATGTTGACCGTTGTGTCTCCGCAAAAGATAACATGCTTCTCGAATACGAGCATGTAGACGCTGCTCACAACTTCAGCCTTGGGATGCGCCCCGATTACCTGCAGCGCCGGCCGGATTGTCTCCGGATACTGCATGTTGACGCCTGAAACGAGCGCGTCCGCATCACCCTGAGCCACCATGACGCTGCCGAAGTAGTTCGCATTGAAGAGAAGCTGGTCCGCCTCTCCACGGCTCAAACCCTTTCGCTGGCGTCTTTTCCAGAGGTAGTCGATGTAAGCTTCCCGGCGCGGCGAAGTTGATGGCTCCTCGATCAAGATTTCTTCGAGAGAAATTGCATTCTCGGCCGCAACGCGCTCGATTGCCTCGCGCTGGCCCAGGAGAATGGGATAGGCAATTCCCTCGTCGGCAACCTGACGGGCTGCACGAATGATTCGCGTGTCTGTTCCCTCGGGAAATACAACGCGCTTCGGATTTCTGAGTGCGCGATTGATGATTCCGCGCATGATTCCCTTGGCACGTCCGAGACGGGCTTCCAACTGCTCGCGGTACTCTTCCAGGTCGATGAACTTTTCCGTGGCGCCGCTTGCAACTGCGGCCCACGCGACTGCCGGTGCGACCCACAGGAGAACGCGTGGGTCGAACGGGAAGGGAATCAGGTAGTCCGCCCCGAACTTCACAGAGCGTAATCCGTACAGCCGGGACACACTTTCCGGAACGTCCTGCTTCGCGAGCGCGGCTAGTGCACGTGTCGCTGCCATTTTCATCGCTTCGTTCACTTCGGTTGCACGCGCGTCGATTGCGCCGCGGAAAATGAAAGGGAAGCCGAGAACGTTATTCACCTGATTCGGATAATCGCTGCGGCCGGTGGCGATGATTGCATCGTCGCGAACAGCGCGGATTTCATCAGGCAGAATTTCCGGCTCCGGATTGGCGAGCGCGAAAACAATTGGACGCTTGGCCATCTTTGCGATCATCTCGCCGGTAACTGCACCTGCGACTGAGAGTCCGACAAATACGTCTGCGCCAACAAGTGCGTCGGCGATCGTGCGTGCTTTTGTTTCGTTGGCGAAGCGCGCCTTGTAC
>JANLYJ010000133.1:0-2316 GCA_031365555.1 Gemmatimonadaceae bacterium
GCAACGAAGCCAACCCCGTGTTTCACTTACTGCGCGGCGCAGATACGCTGCTATGGACCCCGGGTTACTACTCGCGGAAGAATGTGATTGGAAATCGCCAGATGATTATTACGGCGACACAGGAGAAGATGAATACGATCAAGAACCGATTTTACGTGCCGAACAATTCAGCACTGATTCTTGCTGGCGACATTACTCCGGCTCGCGGGTTTCAGCTCGCCGAACAGATCTATGGCGACTGGCAGCGCGGCGCGGATCCGTTCGTGACTCCGATCGAGAATCCGCCGGCCCTTACCGAGAACAAAGCGGTTGTGATAGAACGCCCGGTAAATGCTGTGACGCTCTACATGGCCTGGCATGGGCCGAGCGTGGTGGGCGATCCGAAGTCTACGTATGTGGCGGATGCGTTGAGCACTGTGCTGACCAATCCGACGAGCAATTTCTACAAGCGCCTGATCGACAGCGGACTCACATACGGTGTGAGTCTCAGCTACTACACCCTCGCTCATACCGGGCCCATTTCAGTTTTCGCGCAGGTTGATGCCGACAAACTCCTTCAGGCGCAGCAAGCAATACTCGAGGAGATTGGGAAATTCGTTCAACCGGGCTATGTACGGAGCGATGAGTTGAAGGCTGCGCAGCGTCAGCTCGGAATCAATGCTCTCTACGAGCGGGAACAGTCAACCGCATGGGCACACAGTGTGGGATTCTGGTGGTCAGTCGCCAGCCTGGACTACTACAGGAACTATGTCCCAAACATGCAGAAGATCACTACCGCAGACATCGCGACATATGCGCGCACCTACCTGATCGGGAAGCCGCATGTTACGGGTGTTCTCATCAGTCCGGAAGAGCGCGCAAAACTCAAACTCACGCCTGAAATGCTGCTGACGAATGGAGGTGCCCGATGAAAAATATCGCGAGCTGGATTTCGGTTGCGGCGATTGCGTGCGTACTCGCCAGTCCTGTGAATGCACAGGCGACGGGAGTAACGAAGTTCAGTGTATCGGGAATTCCGGTGATCTTCAAACCGGTGCGCGCCAATGATGTTGTCGCTGTAAGGATGTATCTGCGCGGCGGCAGCGCCAATCTTTCCCCACAGAGCTCCGGTGTCGAGCTGATGATGCTCGGTCTTACGACGCAGGGAACGCAAAAGTACAGCAAGGACGCTTTTGCATCGAAGGTCGTGGAGACGGGCACATCGATTGGAGCAGACGCGAACTATGACTACTCAGTTCTCACGCTTCAGGCAGTCAAACAGCATTGGGCCGCTGCGTGGGATTTGTTCACTCAGGCTGCACTGAAGCCGACGTTTCCCGCTTCGGAATTAGAGCTGGCCAAGGGACAAACACTCAACGGTCTCAAGCAGCTGCAGGATGATCCCGACAGTTATCTCACCTATCTGGCGGACAGTGTGTTCTATTCAGCACATCCGTATGCGGTGCGACCGGGCGGTACGCTGGGATCTGTGGCCGGTATCACGCGCCAAATGATCGTTGACTGGCACCGGCAGCGAATGACGCGTGAAAATCTTCTCATCGTGGTTGTTGGTAATGTTTCGAAGGCAGACTTGACAGCCAAAATCGCGTCAACCTTTGGGAATCTTCCCGCGAAGGGTGGAGCGGCGCTGTCAGTAAAGGGTGTGGCGTCTGTGAAGCCGGATGTCCTCGTCGTGAAGCGCGACCTGCCGACGAACTACATCACCGGATATTTCTCGGCGGCACCACCGAGCAGCGCGGACTATGCTGCACTGCGCGTTGCGACGGATGTGCTTGGAGACAGGTTGTTCGAGGAAGTGCGGACGAAAAGAAATCTCACCTACGCTGTTGCAGCGGGCCTGGAGTCACGGGCTGCCAATCGTGGGCGCCTTTACGTGACTGCGGTGGAGCCTGACACCACGATGAAGGTGATTTTCTCAGAGGTTCGGCGTCTGCGGAACGAGCCGCTTTCGCAGGAAACTTTATCCGAGAATGTCATGGTGTTCCTGACGAACTTCTGGAGTGGCCAGCAGACGAACATGGGTCAGGCAGCGGAGCTGGGCGCATTCGAGCTGTTGAGCGGCGGGTGGCAGAACATGGAACGATTCGTTCGGAATGTTCGAAATGTCAGACCCGCGGATGTGCAGCGGGTGGCCCGTCAGTACAAGCAACATGGCACGTTTGTAGTGATCGGCGACCCGGCAAAAATCAATCGAGGGCTGTTTACTTCGTTCTAATGGGTGCGGAAGGGAATAAAGAAGGCGGCCTTGGCCGCCTTCTTTATTTGCCCCGCCCGTTATGCAGTTAGCCCTGAAACTGATCCTGACTGGAGCTGCCG
>JANLYJ010000136.1:0-4002 GCA_031365555.1 Gemmatimonadaceae bacterium
CAACTCCAACCGCGCGGGCTTTGCGACGGAATTCACGGCCGTGATCAATGACCTGGCCTGACTCATCCTGCCACTGATGCACCATCTCATGGAGGAGAGTGTGGAGTGTCTCATCCAAACCATGACGCCGGTAGTGCCGCCGGCTGATCACAATTTCCGCCGGATGTCCGTCCGGAGTTGCCGCGCTGTAATGACCTAGCCGGCTCTTCATGCGACGCGAAATCCGGATTGGAACAGTCTTCAGCTTTCCGTCGAAATGTGCGGCGTTGTACCGCGCGTGCGCCTCGGCCAGGCGCTCAGCGAATGCGAGATCCTCGGGATGCGTACTCTCTGGTTTACGATGCCGCGCAGGAGCTGGCCGCGCGATAGGAAACTCGAGGATCGTCCGCTTTGCATCCTTTCGCGCAGCACGCGTGCGTCCTTTGACGAAAACAATGATTGCGCGCCAGACTTCTTCGGGAGCATCCAGGAAGCTCTGATGAATCCGCAGCTCGCCTCGGCCGTAGCTCACGACCACCGTGCGATTGCTCGTGAGACGAACTCGATAGCCGTCACCCAGGCCCAAACGTCTCAGCTCGCGATGCAGCTCCTCGGAATTCGCGGGACGATGCTGTTGGACGAGTTCGAGCGCCAGCTGATTTTCGTCGCGCGAGAATATTCGCGCGAACTTTCTTAACGCTTGAAGCAACGGTGCGGACCGGGGACGAAATTCATTTCATCGCGCGACCACACGCGAGTGTGCACGTCGATCTCGTCGGGGCGAATATCGATCACGTTCATGGATGACGGGCGGCCGCCGCGCGACCTGCTCGATACAGTTCCCGCAGTCGAGATCACTGTTCCCTTCCGTGTGTGCTCGATGTAGTGCACCGACTCCTGATGATCGTGCCCGCACAACACGAGATCCACACCCATCTCGGCAAAGGTGCCGAGAATCCGCTTCGTTGCCTTGAGCCCGTGACGCTGGGAGAGCTCACCTTTCACGGGGTTGTGATGCATCACGATTATCCTGGCATCGCCTTTGTTCGCACGCGAAAATGCAGTCCGCGCATACTCGAACTGTTTCTTCTTGAGATCACCAATGATGGAGAGGTCGCGCAGGTTCCATGTAAGTGTGCGGTGGGTGATTCCATGGGAAGTGTTCAGTCCGACGAATGCGGCGCCCGGCACATATAGGGCAGGCTCGAGCTCATGCGAAACAAATTCCCTATATCGCGAATAGATTTTCGATCGATCGCCGAATCCGAGCGGGGCGTGCCACCACGCAACGTCGTGGTTGCCGGGGACAACTATTGTCTTGCTGACACGCGCGGCGTCGCGAAGGAAAACTGCCGCCCGTTGAAATTCTCCGGATTTGGATCGCTGGGATAAATCTCCCGACACTGCAACGACGTCGAATTTCTCTTCCTGAATCGCGGACTCGATTGCCTCGATTTGCGCGGGTACAGCCGGTCGTCCAAAGTGCAGGTCCGAAACATGAAGCACACGCACGTTGTCCGCAGCCATCAGCGAAATCCCGCCATTACAGCGAGCCGGCTTGCAAGCGCTGCAGCAGCCGCGCGATTGAGACTCGCAGGTTCAGTCGAGATGTCTTCCGCCCAGCGGATCTGGGCGAGTCGCGCGTCGATGAGCACAATCCGCATTGTCGCACGGCGCGTACCATTTGGACGTGGTTCATGGAAGCGAACCGAGGCGGGAAGCAGGACGTACCGCGCGTCGGTAAGTGCAATGAGCTGTCGGATCTGTGTGCGGAGAGTTTCCGACACACTCTCGCCAGGCTCGGGAAGCTTTTCTGTCAGTCCTTCGACCGCCAGTTTCGAAGGGTCTGCGCTTACCCCAATGTTCCTTTTTGCTGACGCAACGATCGCAGGCGCAAAAACCCAACGCGACGGTGGCGCATCACCAAAAGCAAATCGAATCTCGTAGTCCATCGTCTGCCGGAATGCTACAGCCAGCTCGGAGTTGGAGCTTGTCGTTCCGGGGGCTTCGGAAACCTGCTGAAGAGGGAGAACCAGCACTGCGCGGCCTGCAAACTCAGCCAGGGTCTCCGACTCATCAGACCCGCCGCCTGCCGCCGGGCCGCCACTCGCACATGCGGCCGAAAAGAGCGACGCAAGGACCAGGGTGCTTTTGAATGCTTTTTTCATAGGAAGATTGCGGGAAAAGTAACCGCTGCTCAATTTCACCGCCTACTCCTTTCCCATATAGATGCGGAAGCTTCTTTCGACGGTTGGATGGATACTGATTGCGGCACTCGGTGCAGGTTCATTCGCATGGCTTGCAATATCGCGTGGTGAGAAGGTTAGTGCTGCCTGGCTGCTTGTTGCGGCTATCTGCACTTATGCAATCGCCTACAGGTTTCACAGCAAATTCATAGCTGCCAGGATTTTTGCCCTCCGGCCTGACAGACCGACGCCGGCGACTCGACTGAATGATGGCCGGGACTACACTCCCACCAACAAGTGGATTGTCTTCGGCCACCACTTTGCCGCCATAGCTGGCCCAGGGCCCCTGGTCGGTCCCACACTCGCCGCCCAGTTCGGCTTTCTTCCCGGCGCCCTCTGGATCATTGTCGGAGTCGCGCTCGGCGGGGCGGTACAGGACTTTGTAATCCTCGCTTCGTCCATTCGCCGGGATGGAAAGTCGCTGGGCCAGATGGCGAAGGAAGAAATTGGAAAAGTTGCCGGCGTCACCGCGCTCATCGCCATTCTCGGGATCATGGTGATCATCGTGGCCGTGCTTGGGCTTGTCGTGGTGAATGCGCTCAAGTCGAGCCCGTGGGGAACTGTGACAATCGCGCTGACCATTCCGATCGCGATGTTCATGGGCGTCTACATGCGATTCATCCGGCCCGACAGAGTCCTGGAAACGACAGCGATTGGAATCGTGATGCTGATTCTCGCTCTGTACGCAGGACGCTGGGTAGCCGAGAATCCATCGCTCGCGCCGGTATTTGCTCTGAGCGGAACGACGCTCGCCATCTGCATCATGATTTATGGTTTCGCGGCTTCGGTGCTGCCCGTATGGCTGCTGCTCGCACCTCGTGACTACCTGTCTGCGTTTGTAAAGATTGGAGTAGTGGTTGCACTGGCCGCCGGGATCCTGATTGTGATGCCGCCATTTCAAATGCCGGCGCTCACGCAGTTCACGAATGGAACCGGCCCCGTGTTCGCCGGAAAAGTGTTTCCCTTCGCTTTCATAACAATCGCATGCGGGGCCATTAGCGGGTTCCATGCGATTGTTTCTTCGGGCACCACGCCAAAGCTGATCGCCGATGAAACCGACGCGCGGATGATTGGGTTTGGAGCCATGCTCGCTGAGTCACTTGTTGCAGTCATGGCATTGATCGCAGCCTGCGTGCTTACGCCGGGGATTTACTTCGCGATCAATGCACCGGTTGCGGCACTTGGAACTACAGCACAGTCCGCTGCGGCAGCAATCCAAAACTGGGGGTTTGTCGTCACGCCTGCAGAGCTAAACGCGCTGGCCGCGCAGGTAGGCGAAACATCACTGCTCTCGCGCACAGGCGGAGCGCCAAGTCTTGCAGTTGGCATGGCGCATCTGTTCTCCAGTGTGCTCGGCGGCACCGGGGCAATGGCAGTCTGGTATCACTTTGCGATCATGTTCGAGGCGCTCTTTATTCTCACTACGCTCGACGCCGGAACGCGCGTTGGCCGGTTTATCCTGCAAGACCTTGGAAGGCATGTGTGGGAACCGTTCGGAAGAGTCTCCTGGTATCCCGCGGTTCTGATCTCCAGCGCCGTGTTTGTCGCTGCCTGGGGAAACTTTCTCTATCAGGGCGTGACCGATCCGCTCGGAGGTATCAACTCACTCTGGCCGCTCTTTGGATTGTCAAACCAGCTGCTCGCTGCGGTTGCGCTATGCGTTGGTACCACCGTTATCATCAAGATGGGGAAGGCGCGCTATGCGTGGGTGACCCTCCTCCCCCTCGCGTGGGTGGCGATCGTCACACAGACTGCGGGATGGATCAAGATTTTTTCT
>JANLYJ010000146.1:0-1713 GCA_031365555.1 Gemmatimonadaceae bacterium
ACCGGCGAATGCCTCTCGCCCTGGATTGCAGCACGAACATACACGCCCCCGCGCTCTCGTATCTCGCCACGGCCGTCCTTGGCGAGCTCGCGATAAGCAGAGAGGATCATTCGGTGATCCACCTGAAACTCGAGAACCAGCTCGCGCGCACTAGGGAGCCGGTCGCCCGCGCTCAGGGTTCCACTCTCCAGCCCCCGGAGCACTCGGCTTCGGAGCGTCTCTATAAGGCTTGCTATCGAGGGGTTTGCCATGAATGAGCCTGTTCTTAGAGGCGAAAACGATTGGTAGTCACGACGTTGAATCTATGCCTGAGCCGCCCATTAGTGCTACAGGAATACCGAATAAGCTCATCTGCTCATTAAAACTGTAGCAGACTGGCCCGCATAATGCACCCGTACCCTCGTGTACAGTCGTGCGCAGAGCGCAAAGCGCCTTCGCCGTCTCTCAGCGCCCCAGGGAGGGTCAAAATGTCCGAGAAGAAGGAAATGCTCGTGAACGATCCCGCAATTCTCACGTCCGCCCGGTCGCGACGTGACTTTTTGCGCATCATGAGTGTGGGAGGTGCAATCGTTCTGTTGCCCAGTGTTCTGACTCGTTGCAGCAGCAACAACAACAATGGTATCACTGATCCATCCGCCGGCAGCGGCGACGCCGTCACGATCGATTTCTCGAAAGGCGATGTCGCGGTTCTCCAGTTTGCGTATGCACTTGAACAGCTCGAAGCCGACTTTTACACGCGCGTAGTCGACAACTTCAGCGGATCCAATTTCAACGCTGGTGAGCAAACGCTGATGGCGGACATCAGGAACCACGAGGTTATTCATCGTGACTTCTTCAAGACCGCACTCGGCTCGAACGCATCGTTCACGCTGGCCACTACCTACGGTGGATTGAACTTCAAGGATCGCAACTCCGTACTTGCCACTGCCAGGACCTTCGAGGATCTCGGCGTAGCCGCATACAACGGAGCTGCCCAGTATCTGACCGACGTCAACAACCTGCTTGTTGCCGGAAAGATCGTTTCAGTTGAGGCACGCCACGCCTCCGCGATTCGTGAGCTGCTAAACGCCCGGGAGAATTCCGCGAACGGATTCGCGCCTAAGGCGTTCGATGATGCCTTCAAGCCTGAGACAGTCAGGGCAGCAGCGAGCAACTACGTAGTCCAGAAACTTGCCTTTGCGAACGCGCCGTCGACGTTCGTGCAGGGCCCCAACAACAACGGGTGAGGAAATAACAATGGAACAGAATCAAACCGCTGGATCGATCGTCGATTCCGTCGATCCGGAAATCCTCGCCACCGTCGCAAAGCGGCAGGCCGAAATTGCGCAGGGCGCAAGTGTCAACGCCCCAATCGCAGCACTGCTTGCACTGGGCTCCATCCCCATCGCACTCGGCGCACTTTCGACCGAAGCGTATGGTCAGGCTCCGTCAGATGTGCTGGACGTTCTGCAGTTCGCACTGACCCTTGAATATCTGGAAGCTGAATTTTACAACCGCGGACTGGCCGCATCGGGAATGATCCTCGCTTCCGACCTGCCGATTTTCCAGGCAATTGCGGCGCACGAGAACGCTCACGTGACCGCTCTTCAGCAGATGATTTCTGCCAAGGGTGCAACGCCCGGCGCCAAGCCTGCCTTTGATTTTACAGCAAAGGGAAATGTCCCCGGATTCAATTTCAGCGGCCCTTCGCAGTACGGAACCTTCCAGGTGCTC
>JANLYJ010000197.1:0-3959 GCA_031365555.1 Gemmatimonadaceae bacterium
CTCTAACCAGCTGAGCTACGCGACCGTGACCGCTTTCCAGCCCAAAAAACCGGAATCCCAAATCTAACCATGCTCGTTCGCAGGTGGTAGGGGAACTTCCGATGTTGCAATGGCTTAGGCGTCAGCGGATCGTGCGGATCACGCGGGAAAGGAGGTATACCCGTCTAGCGGAAAAAAGTTTGCGAAAGGAGCGCATCAAGTACTTTATTCTGCAAAGCCGACGAGCGCAAGTTCGGCGGGAGGGGATAGGCCAGGTGGGAATTGAACCCACGATCGGCCGATT
The DNA here is from genome assembly GCA_031365555.1 of Gemmatimonadaceae bacterium. Lineage (GTDB taxonomy): Bacteria > Gemmatimonadota > Gemmatimonadetes > Gemmatimonadales > Gemmatimonadaceae > UBA4720. The sequence goes on from JANLYJ010000197.1 coordinate 284, forward strand.
ATGAGTCGGCTGCTTTAACCCCTAAGCTACTGGCCTGAAAAATCGTGTATCTGCTACCAATATAGAAAGTTCTAAGTACCCACGCACTCTTCGTCTGTCACGGGGCGAATAAGGACATCGAAAGTGAGCCAGATCACTTTGCCCAGCGGTTGCATGACAATCCCGAGCACCAGCATTCCCGTGGCTGCGACATAGGTAACCATGTCCCAGTTGATATCGGGCCACTTGAGTATGAGGTAGACAGCGAAACTACCCGCGAAGATCGCTTCCATGATGATCAGGTTGAAAAACATGGGCGCCGAGAAGTAGTTGTCATCGCTGCGCATGAACCTGAAGTTGCAGTTCGCACACCGGTTCCTGACATCGATCTTCCACTTGGAGAGCACCGCTCCGCGTCCACAGTTCGGACAGCGCAGACGAATCATTCGACCGAGCAATTTCGCGATGCGGCGCGAGGAGGGAAGTGCATGGCCAGTGTCGTGAGTTCGCCGTTCAGTCACGGATCCTCAACGACCGAAAGGAGCGCGGGTGGCCTAGTAGCGGTTGCTGTTTCTGTTGCAGTTAGAACCTGAGCCCGAACGGCGGCTCAAATGCAATGCGCACTCGACCTTCGAAACCTGACTTGTCAATTCCGATCGGATTGACCGCGGGACTGACTGCGTTGTAGCCAAGATCTCCGTTCACCCGGAATCCCGACCCGAAAAATCCTCCACCACTGATGCCAAGTCGTGTCACCCTGGTTGTAGATCCAATGAACAGCCCGGGAATTCTCTGGGAGTCGAGCGCTGGCCGCCCGGGGTATGCATCACGATAGTCGCCTTCGCCCTGTCGTCTCACAGCTACATAGGCTCGCACGGGAATTCGCGGAATCATCGCGATGTCCAGCCCGGCTCGGACTTCGTCGTAGTCGCTGTACCCGCGACCCAGTCCTATCCCGTGTATCGAGTACCGCTCATCGGGGCGCGGTGTTCTATAGGTGAGGCTGCTCACGCGCGTGTAGCCGGCGAATGCCTTCACACCTTCGGCGACCGGGAGCCTCTCGGCGGAGAAAGTGAGTCCTAGCGACGACGGCTCATTGCAAGTCGTATCACACTTATCGATCTGGTAATCATCTATGAGCGCATGCAGCCCAAAAAGCCCAAATCGCTCAGTCCGGTAAGAGCTCTCGAATCCGAAGCTCAGGTTTCCGTCCACGCTTTCGTCGCGCCATGACAAGCCGAACGCGTTCAATGGATTGATCAGAGAAAATTCCAGCCCGCGCCCCACGCCGGCGTACACGTACGACTCAGTGAATGCGAGCTCGAGTTTGCCGAGCCGCCCGCCAAGTCTGTGAATCGAGAAGTACCGCTCCGATTCGCGACCGGGGGCCTCCACGTAATTCTCCAGACGCGCAGCGACCATCGAGAAGTGCAGCTTGTCAGAACCGAATCTTCCATAGAAGTGGTCGTAACTGTACGCGTAGTTCCCGACCTGGAGGCCAGTGTACATCTGCGGACCCCAGTTCCTTTCCGCGCGACCAAAAAAGAGTTCGCCATACTCCCAGCGACCGAGCAGATAACCGTCATGCGTTCGCGCGGCCAGAGTCCTGTCCTTTCTTCCGCCGAACTCGGGATCATGATTGAGGAGCGGATCTATCTCTACCCTTATTGCCCCAGCGATCGGCCCGCCTGCCATGAGCATCCTGAGATTCCCGGCGGGAATAAAAGCGTTGTCAGCGTCTGCGTGCAGCAGATCTCGCACGCCCGACGTCTGCGCGGTTGCGTAGATCTCACCACCAAAAAGAGCACGCGGCGCATCGGGATTTTCTGCCGGTCCGCGCATTTCATATTTCGAGATCGTACCGCTAAGCGCGTCGAGGTAACTCTGCTCGATTTGCGAGTGAGTGCCGGTCGTGGCAGAGTCAATTGCGATCCTGATCTGACCAGCTGTGTAGGGACGCTCGAGCGCTGTGAGCGATCTGAATCCGGGCGCGTCCTGCAGCGCGCTGACATACGTGTAACCGACGTCGTCGAGCGGGAGGTACGCGCTGGTTGGCGTTCGAGTTTGGGCATTCGCTACGCTGACGTTCAGAACAGTCAGAAAAAACAACTTAAGAACTACAAGCCGGTAGCAGCTCGCCGGCAGCCTGCAGCTGGGAGCAGCTCCAAGCACCCGGCTCCTAGCGTGCTGCTCCCGGCTTGTAGTTCTTAAGTGGCAGTTAAGTTGTTTCAACGGTACACTCCAATGACTTTGAGATCCGGCGTGATCTGCAGTGCCGGAGCAGGGAATCGAATGAAGCTGAGTGTGTGCTTCACCCTGTTCCATGCAGGATTGTTCCCGGGAAGCTTCTCCGGATCCAGATCGAGAGAGAGCAGGATTTTTCTCTGCGCGCGCAGGTTGGCGCCCGTGTTGGGCTCGATCCAGTCGGTTATGGAATGTCCAACCGAAACGCGCACGATAGCCGGCCAATACTTCTTTTTGTCTTCGGGCAGCAGACTGTTCACGTCCGTCGAGATCCAGTAAGTCTGGCCTGAATAATCCAATGAAGGACGAAGCTCGGAATTTTTTCCGTTTCGGAGTGCATCAGTCGGCCAGTACGAGACCGTTGGCTTGAATGCGCGAAGCTTGGGGTGGTAGTGCTGCGCGACCGCCAGCGTCATTCCCGTTGTGTTGGCGATGACGTCTGCGTACGAAAACCCGTACTTGGCGTACAGCCCATCGAATACTTCGATCTGAAGCTGGAACAGCGTCGCATATGTAGCAGCAATTGCAATCGCTTTCGGCTCTGACACACACGAGGCCCTGAGAAGTGCGTCGCCGATCCGCGCCAGGTGATACCCGCCAAGGAAGTGTCCAAACTTGTCCTGGTCCCGGAAGTCCTGGTCCCAGTCAGGGTGGAAAAAGAATTTGTCTGCCCTCTCGCCCGACCACCACGCCCTCTTGAAATAAACGAAGAGCCCGGCATTCCCCGCGACGAAAGTTGCTCCTGCGAGCGCACGTCGCTCGGACTGCCGCATGCTTTCAGGCTTGCAGTACGCCGAGTCCATCTGGGCGCTTGCGACTACCGGCGTTAGCGCCGCGCAGCACATGAGTGCCGCGCATACTGTGATTTTAATTTTCAATTTCCAGAGCTTTGGAACGAATCGAAGGCTTCGATTACTTCGTCAATTGTGACTGTCGCTGCGCCGAGCTTTCCGACTTCGACTCCGGCAGCGAAGTTGGCGACGATTGCCGCCTCGGGAGGTGTAGCGCCGGCCGCCAGCATTGTAGCCAGGTATGCCGTCACTGTGTCTCCCGCGCCGACTACGTCATACACTTCTCGGGCCGTTGTGGGTATCCGGCCGACTTCACCGTCGGCAGAGAGGAGGGCCATGCCCTGTTCGCCCAGCGTCAGGAGCAGGTATTCAACGCCAAGCCGGCGAAAAGTCTCGGGAAGAGCCTCGGTTCGCTCGAGCTCGACTTCCGCACCCAGCGCTGCCTCGAGCTCGCGGCGGTTGGGTTTGAAAATCGTAGCGCCTTTGTAGGAAAAGAAATTCTTGTATTTCGGGTCTACAATGATCGGGATACCACGTTTCTTCGCCGCAGAAATCGCAGAGGAAATAACTTTCGGAACAAGGACGCCCTTGTTGTAGTCCTCCAGGACCAGCGCTTCCGCATCTGCGACGGCTTCCTCGACTGCCTGCTCCAGGCGGGCAAC
>JANLYJ010000235.1:0-15646 GCA_031365555.1 Gemmatimonadaceae bacterium
GGCTGACCGGCGGCGCGGAGAGTTGCGGGCGCAGCTCAACCTGCTCAAGCCGGTTGCACCCGTGGCGCTGGTGACGTCTACCGTCGACACCATGATGTATCTCACCCGCCGGACTGAATCCGAAAAAATTCGATTTGGAGCCACGCAGGAACTGCAAAGCATCCGCGCCAAGAATGCACAGATCGATCAACAGATTGCGCGCGCGAGGAGTGTAGCGAACATAGACGCTCCGCCACTTGCAATGCTTGCGGCTGCGACCATTCTCGCTCTCGCCGTTGGATTTGCAGTCGCATTCGGTTACGAGCTGAGGCAGCCACACATTGCCGATTCCCGCGAGGCCGAGCAGTTCGCGCGTGCGCGTGTAATTACAACGGTGAAGCCATCAGAGGTTGTCGAACGTGCACGCAGGAGATCCGACGAGAATGCGCCTCCGCTGATCGACGTTGTTTCTGAGAATTACAAAAACCTTTACCTGCACATAGCTGGGAGCGAGACGCCGGTGCCGGTAATTACGGTCACGGGTGAAGAACCAGTCATCGTTGCCGCTGTAGCCGCCAATCTCGCGGCAGTAGCTGCGTACGAAGCACGCAGTACTCTGCTGGTTGATGTGGATCCGACAACATCTACAATCGCTGGCGTTCTCCGGCTTCGCGCCAACCCGGGATTTGCCGATGTAATGGCTGGCAGCACCCAGTGGCCTGAGGCCATCGTTCCAACAACAATTGGAAGAGACCGGCCTCTCGATGTTCTTCCAAGCGGAACAGGCCGGGTGGTGCATGCAGACGGTCCGACAATCAGCGCGATGAAGGGCGGCTTCGAGCGAATGAAGCGCAGATACGACTTCATTGTAATCGCTGCACCGATCAGCTTCGTTCAGCGCGATGCCCTGTCCATTATTCCAGGTCCCGACGTTGTCCTGTGTGGGCGGATTGCAAGGACAAAAACGCAGGATTTCGCCGCCGCGGCTGAAAGTTTGCGCGGTATCAACATGCACATTCACGGGCTCGTACTATGGGATGATGAACTTCCCAGGATCGAGACGGCGGAAGTCAGAGATCAAGCGATTTCCGCACAAGCAAACCTTAGATTTGCCGGAGAGAGTACATGAGCAAGCTGTTGAGAGGAATGGCAGCGGGTTACGGCGCCAAAAAGATGGGTGGAGGGTGCTTCAGCACCGTTCTCATTTTCATCATTCTGTGGTGGGTGCTCGGACACTTCGGCATCTTCAAATAGAAGTTACTTTTCCCTGTAGGCTGGGAATGTTTACGGGGACTGATGGCTGAATCGATTCCGGATCTTCGAAGTGTGCCGAAAGATGTTGCGTACGCGGAGCTGTATGCGCATTCGAAAGCGGCACTCGAAGGCATCGAGGATCCTGTCGCAATGATGGCGACGCTCAGCTCATTGATACACATCTCCATGGGTCATTTGTGGACGGGCTTCTATCGAGTTGTCGAGCCCGGCAAGCTCCTGCGTGTTGGGCCATACCAGGGGAGCCTCGGCTGTCTCGAGATTCGATTTGGGCAGGGAGTGTGCGGAGCCGCTGCGCAACAGAACGCGACCGTGATCGTTCCCGACGTCGAAAAGTTTCCGGGCCACATTACATGTGACTCGCGGTCGAAATCGGAAATCGTCGTGCCGGTGAACAATTCGCGCGGGGAACTTCTCGCTGTTCTCGACGTTGATTCCGCGGAGCTCGATACATTTGGCGAAGTCGATCAGGCCGGGCTTGAAAAGATCGTTTCACTTTTCCAAGCGGTGGGATGATGCAACAGGGATACTCCGACGCAATCAATCATGCCTTAGCCTTCTCGGCCAAGCATCACGACCGTCAGGTGAGAAAAGGAACCAAGCTCCCCTACCTCACGCATCCGGCGAATGTAGCGCTGATTCTCGCACGGTACGACCAGGACGAAGAAACGATCATCGCCGGGATTCTCCACGACGTAATTGAAGACTGCGTAGTTGAAGGTTTGAGCCGGGAATCTCTCGAGGAGCGCATCGGTTCCAAATTCGGCAAGGAAGTTCTCGAAGCAGTGTTGTCAGTGACGTACCGGAAGTACGATGATGATGGTGTTGAGCTCTCGGCTGAGGAGCGGAAAGAGGATTACCTGGAGCGCCTCGCCAATGCGAATCCGCGCGCTCTCTGGGTCTGCGCGGCGGACAAGATTCACAACGCCAGCTCGATCCTCGCCGACTTGAGGCGCACTGTGGACGAAGACACTATCTGGAAAAGATTTGGCGCTGGACGCAAGGGAACAATCAAATGGTATTCAGACGTGCACAGGCGTCTTCAGGAAGTCGGATTTGCTGCAGCGATAGTGGACGAGCTCGGCGAAGCAGTAAACCGCCTCGAGCAGTACGCATAGACGCTAGACGGTAGCGGGAGCTCCCTTCTCTTCCCTGTCGTACCGTTTTGCAATGTAGTTGTCCAGCAGCTGCAAAAACTCCGGTACGATCGCCTCGCCCTTTAGAGTCAGTGCCAGCTTCCCGTCGATATACACAGGCGCTTTTGGATCTTCGAAATTTCCCGGAAGTGAAATACCGATGTCGGCATGCTTGGACTCTCCCGGACCGTTGACTACGCAGCCCATGACAGCAACGCGCAAATCCTCGACGCCGGGATAAACTTTTCTCCACTCCGGCATCTGTTCGCGAATGTACTCCTGGATGTCTTCCGCCATTTTCTGGAAGAAAGTCGAAGTCGTGCGTCCACACCCCGGGCAAGCAGTTACCTGGGGCGCAAAACTACGCAGTCCCAGTGACTGCAGAATCTGTTGCGCAACAAAAACTTCCTCTGTGCGGTCACCGCCTGGCTTCGGCGTCAATGAAACCCGAATCGTGTCCCCGACGCCTTCTGACAGAAGAATCGACAAGCCCGCCGTGCTCGAGATTACGCCCTTGGTTCCCAGTCCTGCCTCGGTGAGTCCGAGATGAAGTGGATAGTCACAGCGCGGAGCGAGCCGGCGATAAACATCTACGAGATCCTGCACGCCGGAGACCTTGGCAGAAATCAGGATCGCATCATGACCCAGCCCCGTCTCCTCCGCGAGTGCTGCGGAGCGGAGCGCGCTCTCGAGCATCGCTTCTATATAAACGTCGTGTGCGTCGCGACGTTCATCAGTGCGCGCGTTCGCGTCCATCATTTCCGTTAGCAGGTCCTGATCAAGCGATCCCCAGTTCACCCCAATGCGAACAGGCTTACCATTGTCCATTGCAACGCGGACCATAGTCCGGAAATTTTCGTCGCGCCGCTTCCCTCCCACGTTGCCTGGATTGATGCGATACTTGGCGAGAGTTCGTGCGCACTCGGGATAACGAATCAGAAGCTGGTGCCCGTTGTAGTGAAAATCACCGACAATGGGTACGTCCAATCCTTCATCCTGCACGCGCTTGGCGATCTCGGGCACTGCGGCAGCAGACTGATCGTTATTGACTGTAACGCGAACCAGCTGGGAACCGGCGCGAGCAAGCTCCACGACCTGGCGCGCGGTTGACTGCGCGTCGGCTGTGTCCGTATTCGTCATGGATTGAACGACGATCGGATGTGCCGAACCAACGGGCACACTGCCGACCATCGCTGTGACGGTCTTTCGGCGGGAAATCAATTCAGGATCAGCTTGCGAATGGTGATGTTGAAAGCTAATTCCCACACATGACCAACCCCAACACTTCGCCGAAGCGTAAGCGGAAGCTCTGGCCATGGGCCTTGCTTGCCGGAATCATCCTCGTTCCTGTTGCCATCCTGTCTATCTGGGTTGCAGTCACCCTGAACTACACCTATTCAGCTGGTGACCGTGCCGGGTACATCCAGAAGCTGTCCAAGAAGGGGTGGCTCTGCAAAACCTGGGAGGGTGAGCTCGCGATGGCCACTATGCCCGGGACGATGCCGCAGATCTTCTATTTCTCGATCCGCAGCGATTCAGTTGCCAATATCATCCAGAAGAACATGGGCAAGCGGGTCTCCCTGAGTTACGATGAGCATCGGGGGGTTCCGACCAAGTGCTTCGGGGAGACTCAGTATTTCGTAACCAATGCAAAGCTCGCAGAACCCTGAAATAGCCTAACTCTTGTCGCAGTCGGTAGTTGAGTATATAATTAGTACATGGTAATCCGGGTTGCGTAGAAATACGCTTCGCCGGCTTACGGATCAGCGCGGGGATCCCATTCGCCCGCGTGTTCAGATTGTCGAGGGTACGGCGTAGGTCCGCTCCCAAGACACAAATTTCATAGGAGCAGGAATGCGCACGACCGGAAAAGTGAAGTGGTTCAACGATGCAAAGGGATTTGGATTCATCACCCCTGACAACGGGCAGAAGGATTGCTTCGTTCACTACAGCGCGATCTCTGGCAACGGCTTCAAGTCGTTGGCTGAAGGCGAAGCGGTAGAGTTCGACATCGTTGAGGGACAGAAGGGCCCCGCGGCGGAAAACGTCACGAAGGCCGGCTAAGTCCAGCTTCACCAGTAACAATCTGCGGGGCGTCTGAAAAGGCGCCCCGTTTTGTTTTATTGCCCAATGCGTGGTCTGCCTCGGCGGGGAACAGGTGCCACTTCGACGGCATACGCGAGTTGCTCCCCGAGCCGCTGATCGAGACTATCCATATCCATCGAGATCCGCAGGTAGCCCGAGCCTGCGGGGTTTTCGCCGCCCGCTAAGCGGGCTCCCCATTCCAGGGCCGCTGGCAATGGAAGCTGGGCTTCTCTGATAAGATAGAGAGTGACTGCTATGACTCTCAGTGCGGGATAGGGCACCATTCGGGAAACGCCCTGCCGGGCCTGTCGAACGCCGGCTATGGAATGGTGGGACAACAAGTTGTCCAGCCACTTGAAATCGACTTCCAGCGCAACTGCTGATGTAACAACGGTATAGCCTCTCACCCCTTTAATATCCTAAATAAATAGGATAATAACAATAGGTTCGCACCCACTAGCGATTGCGCGGCCAATCCACGACCTTCCGCCAATTCGCAACTGACGCGATTTCAGCATTACCATAAAGAGGAAGAAATGAGACTTATCCGCGCCCTTTTCGCGGTTTCGGCAGTAACTGCCGCCTGCGCCCTGACCCCGACTTACGCCAACGCACAGGCTATTGCCATGCTCGGCCTTTCTGCCGGCGCCGCCGTTCCAATGGGAAAAATCAGCAATCCCTACAGCACCGGTTTTAATGCGATGGCGAGCCTTGGATTTGGCGGCGGAGAAGAGATTCCGATTTCGCTGCGCTTTGAAGGTGCCTACACAAAATTCAATGGCAGCAGTGCCGCAACCAAGCCAGTAAGCGGTCTGAGAATCTGGAGTGGAAACGTCACGGCGATCGTGAGTTTGCCGGGCGGTGAAATTCTCCGCCCCTACGTGCTTACGGGCGGCGGTGTGTACAACATGAAATCACTCGCAGCGAACTCGAGCTCGTCGACTGATTTCGGCGTAAGTGGTGGAATCGGACTCGGGCTGGATCTCTCCGGCTTCAACACTTTTGCTGAAGCAAGAATCAACCACGTCTTTACCGAAAACGGCGCAACGCGTTTTGCCCCGATTGTATTTGGAATTCTTTTCTAAGTACTCGCACAAATAAAAAAAGCCCCGTCTAATGCGGGGCTTTTTTTATGTGACCAGGCAACCGTCAGCCTGCTCGAAGATTCAGCTCGTTTCCGCGAGTGACTTCCTTGTCAGGCTGCAGCGCCGCGCGAGCGTCTCTTAGCTGTGCGCGTAATGCATCGGGTCCCGTGCCTCCAGGAACTTCCCGGCGCGCAATCGACTTGACGGCATCGAGCCATTCGTGCGAATCCTCCTCGAACAAGGGATGCGCCGCCGCAAACGCAGAGAAGGGAAGGGCGTCCAGTTCGATTCCATCTTCCTCACTCTGACGGATGAGTGAGCCAATCGCCCCGTGCGCTTCGCGAAAAGTCGCGCCACGCTTAACGAGATAGTCAGCGAGATCAGTCGCCATCATCGAGCTGGAAATTGCATTCCGCATGTTATCGCGCTCAAAGCGAATTTCTGCGAGCGCTCCGGCCACCGCCGGCATCACAAGCAACATCATGTCAGTCGACTCGAACAGCGACTTCTTGTCGTTCTGCAGGTCCTTGTTGTATCCGGTTGGAAGACCTTTGATAGTCGCAAGCAAAGCAGTGAGCTGGCCAAGCGTGTGAGGGCCGGACGCACGCGCAAGCTCGAGCGCATCAGGGTTACGCTTCTGCGGCATCATACTGGAGCCGGTAGTGAAAGCATCACCAAAGCGCACGAAGCGAAACTCACTCGAACCGAACAAAATCAAATCTTCTGCAAGACGCGAAAGGTGTGCGCCTACCATTGCAAGAGAGAAAAGCATTTCAGCAACGAAGTCGCGATCGGAGACTGCATCCATGCTGTTGGGCGACAACGCACTGAATCCAAGACTGCCCTGGAGCAGCACGCGAGAGACAGGATACGCGCAGCCGGCAACCGCCCCCGAACCCAGGGGAAGAACGCTGGCAGATCTGGCCACCGCCGAAAAGCGAGCGCGATCCCGATCGAGCGGCCAGAAATGTGAGAGCATCCAGTGCGCCGCTGAAACGGGTTGAGCGCGCTGAAGGTGTGTATACGCAGGCATCGGAGCATCGAGCAGCAGCTCCGCATGATCTATCATCGTTTGCTGCAACGCACGAATTGCCTGATCAACCGAGTCGCACGCACTCATCATCCAGAGGCGTGTCGCGGTAGCGACCTGATCGTTGCGGCTGCGTCCGGTGTGCAGCTTCGACGCGAGATCAGCAACCTCGTCATGAAGCATACGGTCGATCATCGTGTGCACGTCTTCATCGCTCGCCACCGGCTGGGCTCCATCTTCCAGCTTTTGCGCAACTGCGGAAAGCCCTCGCTCCATTTCGCGGCTTTCCTCGAGCGTCAGGACACCAGCGTTCCAAAGTGCAACGGCCCAGGCCTTCGACAAACGAATGTCGAAAGGCCAGAGACGAAAATCTGTGCCGATTGAGCGATTAAGCGCTTCCAGTGCAGCGGCGGGCGCGACGGAGAACCGTCCACCCCAGAGCTTATGCTTCCCGGCGTCTGACACTAACGTCAGACGGACGAGAGAGACGGAGCACCTTTTCCGCTCTTTGAAGCGGTGGTGCGTGCGGCCAATTCGCGATCACGCAACGCGCGAACGCGACTCGGCAGCGCATACAGGCGGATGAATCCTGCAGCATCACTCTGCTCGTACACATCGTCCTCACCAAAGGTGACGAAGCGCTCATCGTACAGAGCGTAATCGCTCGTGCGACCCATAATCGAAAGCGCGCCCTGCTGAAGATGCAGTGTGACGGAGCCGGTAACGCGCTCCTGCGTAACATCAACGAAGGAGTCGTAGGCTTCGCGCTCTGTCGTCCACCAGCGGCCTTCATACACAAGATCCGCGTAGTGCGGTGCGATCATGTCTTTCGCAGCCAGAGTCCGTCTATCGAGAACGAGCTGCTCGAGTTCACTGTGGGCTGCATAGAGAAGGGTGCCGCCCGGAGTTTCGTACACGCCGCGGGACTTCATTCCTACGAGGCGATCCTCGACAAGGTCGATGCGTCCGACTCCGTGGCGTCCGCCAATCCGATTGAGCTCCATCAGCAATGCAACAGAGTCCATGGGGCTTCCGTTCACCGACACAGGAGTGCCGGATTGAAATCCGATGGTTACATCCTCGCCCTTTGACGGGGCACTCGCGGGATCGTCGGTCAGCATGAACAGATCGGCGGGCGGTGGGGAACCTGGATCTTCCAGCACTCCGCCTTCGTGCGATATGTGCCAGATGTTGCGATCACGGGAATAAATCTTTTCGCGGGTCGCCGCCACCGGAACGTTGTGGGCTTCGGCATAAGCGATAGCGTCCTCGCGGCTCCGGATGTCCCACTCTCTCCAGGGCGCGATGATCGGGAGCTCGGGTGCGAACGCGGCGTAGGTCAGCTCGAAGCGAACCTGATCATTTCCCTTACCGGTGCATCCATGCGCGAGTGCGTCAGCTCCGACCTGTCGTGCGACTTCAACCTGTCGTCTGGCAATAAGTGGACGGCCCATCGAAGTACCGAGCAAATATTTGCGGCCGTAAATCGCGCCGGCTCGCAGCGTCGGCCAGATAAAGTCCTCGACGAACTCCTTCCGCATGTCCTCGATGTAGCACTCTTCTGCGCCTGAGGCGATGGCCTTGGCGCGCACGCCCTCAAGCTCGTCGCCCTGGCCAATTTCAGCCGCAACACAAATCACCCGGGCGTCGTAATGCTCCTTGAGCCAGGGGACAATAATGGAAGTATCAAGGCCACCGGAGTAGGCCAGAGCAATGGTACGGGTCACAGTTTCTCCATAACTATTCAGTCGTTCCGAATATTTAATCATTTCTTGCCCCTGCGTCAACGCTTTGGAAGGTAGTTATGCAGAGCGGAGGGCTCGCCTCAAGGTGCCGACGGTGCTATCCTGTCTGCATGGCCAACAAGCGCGAACGGCATGCGACAATTCTCGAAGTGATCGACAGCCGAATGGTGAGCAGCCAGGAGGATCTGCGGAAGCTCATGCTGCAGCGTGGGTGGGATGTTACCCAGGCTACGCTTTCACGGGACCTCCGCGAGCTGCGCGTAGCGCGTGTTCCAACGCCCGAGGGAGCGCGGTACGGAGTCACGGACGGGAGCATAGAAGAGAGCCGGGCCGCTCTCGAAACATTGCTGCCGCAGCTCTTTCTCCGCGTGGATGCAGCGAGCGAGATGCTGGTGCTGCGGACGGTGCCAGGGGGAGCCCAGCCAATTGCGTCCGCTCTCGATGGTGAGCGCTGGTCCGATGTGCTTGGTACCGTTGGCGGGGACGATACGATCCTGATCATCTGCCGTTCGGTCGCAGCACGCGACCGGGTCATGAAGCGGCTCAAGTCGATAGCCGGCGAACCCTGAAGGAGGCCTGAAGCTCCGCCTGCGTTGACTACGGACGACTGCAATGTTATGCATTGGTTATGCATAAACTTGCGGCAGGCGTCCTCGGCGCAAGCGGCTACGCAGGCCGCGAACTGTGTAATCTCATCGAAGCGCACCCTCAACTCGAGCTTTGTTTTGCGACAGCAAACGAGCAACGGGGGACCGTTGCGCAGTTTGGCGGCCGATCCGTCAAGTTTGAGGGAACCGATGAGGCAGACCTGGGCAGCGCCGATATCGTATTCTGTGCCCTCCCGCACGGGGCTTCGGAAAAATGGGTCAGTGCGGCTGCCTCCGCCGGGGCGAAGGCAGTCGACCTCTCATCTGACCTCCGTCCCGGAAATACGGCGAGCCCGGCAGTTTACGGACTGACTGAGTTCGAGAGAGACGCTGTGAAAGCGGCGAACATCGTGGCAAACCCCGGCTGCTATCCTACGGCGATTCTGTTTGCACTGGCACCGCTCGCGAAGGCGGGGCTCATTCGCACGGACGCGACAATCAACGTGAGCGCTGCGAGCGGCGTGACGGGTGCCGGCTACAGTCCGAAGCTCGATCTGCTATTTGGCGAAGTCACCGAGAACTTCAAGGCGTACTCAGTAGGCAACGGACATCGTCATCTCGCAGAAATGAAGGCCACTCTCGGCGGGTGGGGGTATTCGGGAGACATGATATTCACCCCGCACCTCCTGCCAGTCGCGCGGGGTATTCTCGCAACGGTCACCGTTGAGACAACCGAAGACATTTCCGACGTGAAGAGTCTATTCACCGAGATGTACGCCGGCGAACCGTTCGCACAGTACACCGACTCGCCTCCAACACTGCGCGATGTTGCCTTCAGAAACTCGGTGAAAGTGCATGCGGTGCGCGCGGCGAACATGTCGCGGCCCACGCTTACAATCTTTTCGGCGATTGACAATCTCGTGAAGGGAGCCGCGGGACAGGCGCTGCAAAATGGAAACCTGATGTTGGGATTTCCTGAAACTATGGGACTGACTGCCTGATGATCGTCATAAAAGTCGGCGGACGAATCCAGGCGGATCAATCGCTGACAGGAGCAATCGCACGTGCGTGGAAAGCGTCACCAGGCGTGCTCTGCCTCGTACACGGCGGCGGCGACGAGATCTCCGAAACCCAGCGGCGGCTAGGGCTCGAGCCCAAGATGAAAAATGGAAGGCGGATCACTACTGCAGACGATCTCATTGTCGTGCGGATGGTGCTGTCCGGACTGACGAACAAGCGGCTTGTCTCATCTCTGGTGCGCGAAGGTGTAAGCGCGGTCGGAATTTCTGGTGAGGACGGAGGCCTGCTCTGCGCTGAAGCACGGGACGCGTCCACATTTGGTATGGTCGGCAAGACCCCGGTCGTAAGACCTGAAATTCTTCGAACACTCCTCACCGCGAACAACCTGCCGGTCATTTCGCCGGTCTCGGCGTGCGCTGATCCAGCATTGTCCGATGCCCTGAACGTGAACGGTGATGATGCTGCCGCAGCCATCGCCGTGGCACTCGACGCTCACGAGCTTCTGTTCGTGTCAGATGTGGCCGGAGTGCGGGAAGGGTCCGGGATCCAGGTAGTGGAGATGGATATCTCGTCTGCGCGCGAGCTCATCGCGACCGGTGCGGCGGGAGGCGGGATGGCAGCGAAACTCGAAGCTGCTATGGCAGCGATAGAAGGTGGCGTTTCCAGAGTACGGATCGGTGGAATCGAAATGCTCGGTGATCCAACTGCAGGCACACTAATCAGATCAGCAACAGGAGTTGTACGATGACGGCAGCAACAATCCCGCAGGCCGCCGAGCAGTCTACAATCGGCTCGGTCATTCCACCGCTGCTTGGAACGTACAAGCGGGCACCGATGAAGTTCGTTCGCGGATCCGGATTCTACCTCTATGACGAGTCAGGAAAGGAATACCTCGATTTTACGAGCGGCATTGGGGTGAATGCTCTCGGTCACGGAGACCCGGGTGTAATGCGCGCGATGCAGGAAGCGATGCAGACGGGCCTCGTGCATGTGTCGAATCTTTTCCGCACACCGTCGGGTGAGAGACTGGCGCAGGCACTCACGGAAAATTCCTTCGCTGACGCGGTTTTCTTCTGCAACTCAGGGGCAGAAGCAAATGAAGGCGCTTTCAAGTTCGTGCGGAAATGGGCGAAGAAAAACTTTTCTGCTGAAAAAAGCGAAATCGTCGCTGTGCGCGGGGGGTTTCATGGAAGATTGTTCGCAACTCTCGCGGCAACTGACCGACCCTCCTATCGTGCCCCCTTTCGTCCGCTTGCCGGCGGAATATCGATATCGGAGAGAAATCTCGATGCGCTGCGTGTCACGCTGAATCGTGAGACTGTTGCAGCGCTGATCGTCGAGCCCGTCCAGGGTGAGGGGGGTATACGAGTACTGGATCCTGAGTTCCTCCGGGGTATTCGCGAGCTGACCCGCGAGCGCGACATCATCCTGATCTTCGACGAAATCCAGTGCGGACTAGGGCGGACCGGAAATCTGTTTGCGTACCAGTCGGCCGGCGTGATACCGGACATCGTTACCCTTGCAAAGCCGCTTGCGGGTGGACTGCCGATGGGTGCCGTTCTTGTACGCGCTGATATCGCTCAGTCCATCGAGCCCGGTGAACATGGAACGACGTTCGGAGGCGGACCCTTCGTTGCTGCGGTCGCCGAGTACGTGTTCTCGAGACTCAATGACGAAGCACTGCTGAAAAGTGTCAGGGAAAATGGCGAATGGTTTGGTGCGCAATTGAAATCACTTGCGCTTGAGAGCGAAAAAGTGCGCGCGGTGCGCGGGACCGGGTACATCTGGGGAATGGATGTCGCAGAATCAGCTGCCAATATTGTGAAACGCGGCTGGGACGCCGGGTTCTTGATTCTCACTGCCGGAGAGCACACTTTGCGCTTTCTTCCGCCTCTTACAGCCAAACGGGCAGAGCTGGAGAAAGGACTTTCACTTCTCAAGACGATCCTATGATGAATTTCAGGATTTCCCCGCGAGTGCTTGCGGCCGCTCTCTTGACCGGGTGTTATGGAACATCGCCCGTTCGCCAGACACCGATGCAGGCATCGTCCGATTCCGTCGCAGCTCTCCGCCTCTTTGAAGAGAACATTGACGCCATTCACAAGCGCGATCGGCCGCGGTACCTGGCTACCTATCTTCAGGAGCCGACTCTCGCGCGGAACGGACCCGCCGGACTGCAGCTCGGATTCGCCGACTGGAGCGCCAGACGGGACACCACCTGGCCCGACACGCTCCGCGCCAGCAACCTGCGTGTAATTCCACTCCGGCCCGGTGTTGTGTACGGCACCTACTGCTACACGGTCACCCAAAAGGACACGACGACCAGTGGAGTATCGGAGCGAGTGTTCGTGAAGACCGATGCAGGATGGAGAATCGCTGTCACGACCGCTTTCGGTCTGCCCGTTGGTGCGTCTGCCCAGTGCCGTTGAACCGAGTGTAGCTTCTGGTGGTGAAAACAGAACTGGTTCGTGCGTTCGACGAGATCGAATTCGGGCCTGATCGCACGCTCAATTTGCGGGATTCGATGCCGAGCGCCGCGGATGCACGACACCGCGCCGAGGCCTGGCTCAGACAACGGCAGTCAGTCAGTCGTGATGACGTACTGATCGTTACGGGGCGCGGAAAGGGAAGTCCCGATGGGGTTCCGATTGTAAAAGCCGAGATTTTGGCACTCCTGCACGTTTTACGTAGGCAGGGAGTGGTTAAATCCTGGCGCGAGCATTCGGCGGGTGCACTGGTCATCGAGCCCAACAGCATGACCGAGCTCCTGTCCGCGGCGCGACGGCATCGCGACTCAAAACGGGAAAAGGGGAACGCCTCCTCGACTGTGCGGCCGAGTTCCGGGTTCGAGGGTATTAACCCCGTCACGCTAGGGCTCCTGCGTCAACTGGCCGAGTTGTCATTGCAAGATCTCGGGATTCGCGACATCGGCGAAGTAATTGAAGCCGAGATGGCGCGGCAGTTTTCGCAGCTTGTTCGCGGTCTGCCAGACAGTGGAGACCGTGAAAGTGCGCTGCAAGCTGTTATAATTCGTGCAATCGAGGAGTTAAATGCGGGATAGTACGAGAGGGATGAGCGAACATGTTTGAAGGTGTTGTACCAAGCGCCCCGCTTGACTCCAACTTCTTATATCCACGCCCATATGATGTTCTTCTTGGGCAGATTGATGAAGTCCTGGCTGAGTGGCGCTCGCTTGCGCTTACTCAGATGTGGGCTGACATAGAACCCTCGCGTCTCATGGACGCATTTCCCGAAATCCTCCCCAAGCTTTTTCGCCTTGCAGCGGAAGGCCGTACGCAGATAGATCCTGACCTCAGCGAACTCATAGGTGAGGCTCATGGATTTTTCCGCCGCTCTGACAGGATTCCGCTGGCTGCAGTGGCAGAAGAATGGAATTTCGTGAAGCGTGCATGCTGGAAAGTTCTGCAGCGTGCAGCTGTGGACGAGGCCACGGCATCCGCAGCGATGCAGCGTCTCGACATTCTTTGTGACGATGCAATTGGATTCAGCCTGCGTGGATTTTACGCCCCCGAGCTGAATTCACTGCGCGGCAAAGGACTCGAACGCCGGGAAGGTGCAGACGAACGGCGCACGAATATTTCCAACCGACGCGATACGCAATAGTTAATCGCGCCAGCCGCCGTGGAACGGAACCGCTAGAAAGCAAAACGGGCGACGAATTTCTCCGTCGCCCGTTTTAAAAGCGGTGAGTTAAATCCGATCCTGCACGAAGCTGGTAACGGAATCCATTGCGCTCTGCGCTCCACTCACAGCCCGCTCGCCGGCCGAAGCGGCCTGCTTAACAACGCCACTGGCGACACGCTTAACGCGCTGCACCGGTGACTGTGAGCGTCGACGCGAGGTCTTCCTGGCGGAAGACTTCCGCGTGGAAGATTTGCGAGCAGAGGACTTTCTCGCAGACGACTTTCTGGCCGAAGACTTCCGACCTGAAGACTTCCTGGCTGAAGACTTACGACCCGAGGACTTCCGAGCCGATGTCTTCCGAGCGGATGTTTTACGCGATGAAGAGCGTTTCCGCGCTGTGGACTTTCGTCCACCCGACTTCCGAGCGCTGGACTTACGTCCACTCGATTTACGCGCGCTGGATTTGCGTGCGCCAGAACGTGAACTGCTTTTTTTTGCTCGTGAACCGCCACGAGACGATTTTCTTGCGGCCATGCCTGTTCTCCGTGTGGGAGGTTTCGGCGAATGGATAAGCAAGATTCGCGCACAATGCCGCAGCGTGCGAGCGAGCGAGCGTCATGAGGGAGACGAAAACGATTCGCCGGGCCGCAGAATTACACAGTTTTCTGCAGGGAGTCCGGATGTTTGCCAGGCGTATTTCAACCTACTTGGCGGTTCGTCCACAGGTTCATCGGTCAACACGAATGTGCCCCAGTGCGACGGGATAAATACGCACCGGTTGTCTGCATTCACGTTAAGAATCGCGGTGTAGGCTTCAACAGCGTCGTCCGGATCCATGTGTACAGGCCGCATGAACCAACGTGGGTTGTACGCTCCGATTGGAAGGATTACAACTGAAAAAGGTCCGTAATGGGTGGTGATCCGGCCGAACTCCGGGTGCAGACCAGTGTCTCCCGCAAACAGCACCGCGTGCCCGGCGCTTCGGACTATCCAGCCGCACCAAAGAGTCGAATCGCGACCCGTGATGGACCGACCCGCAAAGTGCTGGGCAGGGATGCACGTAATCCGAGCATTATTCCACTCGGTACTCTCCTCCCAATCATGTTCCAGCACATCTTGAACACTGCGGTCAGTCAGCCATTTCCTGACGCCAACCGGGACGAACCACCGGGCACCTGGATACCTAAGCCTGAGCCGCTCGACGGTGCTACTGTCGAGGTGGTCGTAGTGATCATGTGAGATGAGGACAGCATGAATGTCCGGCAGATTTTCGAATGCAATGCCAGGCTGAGAAATACGCTTCGGGCCAATGAACTGAACCGGAGATGCGCGCTGACTCCAGACCGGATCGGTAAGGAAGTTCAGCCTTCCAATTTGGATCAGGAATGTTGAGTGGCCCACCCAGGTGATGCGCGGCGCGCTGGCAGGCAGCAGAATTTCTCTGCCAGGCGTGACGGGAATCGGAGGGTGACTCAGGTCACGCTTTTTGCCGATGCGTTCATAGGTCCACCGGAACATACCGCTCAAGCCGCGAGGCTTGGCGTCAGGCCAAGGGTTGAAGAATGTTTTTCCTGTAAAATGCTTCACTGGAGAGAGTATGAGGCGGTTGGTTTAGCAGGTGATGCCGGATAGATTTGGAATTGCTGTCATGACTGTACAAACTGGAGCAAATTGTAATGCCTGATTTTGGAAGCTGGGCTTCGGACTGGTGGAAGCCGGTTCTATTTATTGTAATTGCAGGGCACCTGACAAATGTGTCGGTCACGCTTTTTCTCCATCGCGCGCAGACTCATCGCGGCGTAAAGCTCCACTTCCTTGCTGCGCTACCCATGCGCCTGTGGCTCTGGATGTCGACTGCGATCGTGACGAAAGAATGGGTCGCCTGTCACCGAAAGCACCACGCTTTTGCCGACCGTGAGGGCGATCCGCATAGCCCCATAATGGAAGGCCTCAGAAATATCGTCCTTAAGGGCGCGTTCTATTATAGAAAGACAGTTCGGCAGCCTGGTGTTCTGGAGAAGTACGGAAAGGGCACGCCAAACGACTGGCTCGAGCGCCATCT
>JANLYJ010000246.1:0-6662 GCA_031365555.1 Gemmatimonadaceae bacterium
AGCCCGGTGACGGCCGAATCCATGGTCGTATCCAATCATCAGCTCTTTCATTCGATACCGGCGTCGCAGAACAACCTCCACAAACTCCTCGGCCGAATAAGACGCGAGCTCCTCGGTAAAGGGAACGATTGCGACGAAATCGATCCCCGACTCAGCGAGCACTTCAAGTTTTTCCTGACCGACTGTCAAAAGCAGCGGGGCTGCCGAGGGATTGACAATCTCGAGTGGATGCGGCTCGAAAGTGACGAGGAGACTGCGCAATCCAAGTGACGCGGCGCGCCCCCGGATTCTTCCGAGGACATCGAGGTGCCCGCGATGTACTCCGTCAAATGTCCCGACCGTAACCACGGTACCTTCGACATCCGCCGGCAGACCGGATGAATCCAGGATTTCTTTCACCGGGATTCGGGGACAACACGCAGTGACAGGAGTGGCGGCGCACTGTTCTTGATCGAGGCGAGCGTAAAAGCATTCGCCACATCGAACTGGCCACTCTGAATTCTGCGCAGCTCCTTCAAGTGCGCAGCACTTCCGGTCGCTCTACCGAGGTCGCGCGCAAGTGATCGTATATAAGTGCCGCCGCTGCAGGATATCCGCGCGCTCAGCTCACCGGATGAAAGAGAGGCTACGACCCACTCAAACACAGAGACCTTGACCGGCTTGAGCTCGACTGCTTCGCCTCTGCGCGCTGACACGTATGCGCGCTTCCCGTCTATCTGCTTGGCAGAAAAGGCCGGCGGGATTTGCTCGAACTCTCCAGTAAGATTTTGTATTGCGTCGCGCACGGCGGATTCGGACGGGGCAGCCTCAGTCCTTACAACATCGCCCGTGAGATCGTCTGTATTCGTTTCGCTTCCGAACGCGATCACCGCTTCGTAAACCTTGGGCTCACCGTCGATGAAGGTTGCAAGTCTCGTCGCCCTGCCGAGAAGCATCACGAGCAACCCTGTTGCAAATGGGTCGAGTGTTCCGAGATGCCCGACACTGCTCTGATCGTATGCACGACGTACAATTTGTACAGCGTCGTGCGAGGTAATGCCGGCCGGTTTGTCTACCAGAAGAAGACCTTCAGCCTGGTCTTTCCCTGCCGTGCTACTCGCTGTCTTTGGGGGCATCGTCCGCCCGCGGCTTTCCGGCGTTGATCTCGGCGAGGAGGGATTCGATGCGTGCTGCACGCTGCACCGTTTCATCCACCTTGAAAACGAGATCTGGCGCAACGCGTAAACGAATCGCACGCGCCACGCGGTGGCGAATGTGCGGCGTCACGCTTTCCAGACCTTCATAGGTCTGCTGCTTCTCTTCTTCGGTGCCGAGGACGCTTACGAAAACGCGGGCGTGCCTCAGGTCGGGAGTCACGTCAACTCCGGTAACAGTCACGAAGCCGACGATGCGCGGGTCCTTGGCCGATTCGGTAAGGAAGGTTGCTACTTCTTCCCGAATCGCTTCAGAGACCCGGTCGGCGCGCCGGTTATTGCGCAGCGGCCGTCGGCGTGAGCGTGCGCGCTACCTGTTCCTTCCGGTAGCACTCGATCACGTCGCCGATCTAGATGTCGTTGAAATTCTCGATGCCGATACCGCACTCGAAGCCTTCGCGTACTTCCTTGGCGTCGTCCTTGAAGCGGCGGAGCGAGCTGATCTCACCGTCGTAAACTTCAACACCGTCGCGAATGACGCGTGCGCGGCCCTGACGGTTGATCACACCGCTGCGGACAGAACATCCAGCGATGACACCCGCCTTCGGAACCTTGAACAGCTCGCGTACTTCCGCTTCACCGAGCACGACTTCCTTCTCTTCCGGACGAAGCAGGCCTTCGAGCGCCGAGCGTACGTCCTCGACCGCTTCGTAAATAACCTTGTAAAGCTTGATCTCGACGCCTTCGCGCTCTGCAGACGCGCGTGCGTTGTTATCCGGACGTACGTGGAAGCCGATGATGATCGCACCTGAAGAACGCGCGAGCAGGATGTCGCTCTCCGTGATGGATCCTACTCCACGGTGAATGACTTCGACTGAAACTTCTTCGTTGGACAGCTGAGCGAGCGCATCGGCCAATGCTTCGGCCGGACCGCCCTGATCTGCCTTGATGATGATGTTGAGCGTGCGCTGCTCGCCACCCGGAGTCGATGACATGAACTCTTCGAGGGTGACAACTGCACTGCGTGATGTTCTGCGGCTCTTCGCTTCGCGATCGAGACGCTGACGGCGCTGCGCAATCTCGCGCGACTCGAGAGCATCTTCGACGACGAGGAATGGATCTCCGGCCATTGGCACGCCGGTGATACCGAGAATCTGAACCGGAATCGCGGGGCCAGCGGACTTTATCTGCTTTCCACGCTCGTCCAGCAGGGCGCGAATACGGCCGGAGAACATGCCGCAGATGAAGTCATCGCCAACGTTTAGCGTTCCGTTGGAAACGAGCACCGTGGCAACCGCACCCTTGCCGGGATCGAGCTGGGCTTCGACAACGCTGCCTACTGCGCGGCGGTCCGGGTTTGCCTTGAGATCGAGAATTTCAGACTGAAGCAGAATCTGGTCGAGGAGCTCGGAAATTCCCGTTCCCTTCTTGGCCGAAATTTCAGAGGCGAGCGTAGTTCCACCGAACTCTTCGAGCACAACACCGTGCTGAAGCAGATCCTGCTTGACCTTGTTCGGGTTCGCACCGGCCAGGTCGATCTTGTTGATGGCCACAATCATCGGCACACCCGCGTTCTTGGCGTGCGAAATCGCTTCGATTGTCTGCGGCATCACCTGATCGTCAGCAGCCACCACTAGCACAACGATATCCGTGACCTGTGCACCGCGCGCACGCATTGCCGTAAAAGCTTCGTGGCCCGGCGTGTCGAGGAAGGTGATGTTTTTTTCGTTCGGGAGCGTGACGTGATATGCACCGATGTGCTGGGTGATGCCACCCGACTCACCAGCCACTACGTTTGCCTTCCGGATGTAATCGAGCAGCGACGTCTTACCGTGGTCAACGTGACCCATGATTGTGACGACCGGCGGGCGCGACTGGAGAGTTGCAACGTCATCGGGCGCCTGTTCCTCGCCCATTTCCGCTGCATACTCCGCTTCCTTCACTGCCTGGAATCCAAACTCGCTTGCAATCAGCTCGATCTGGTCGAAATCCATTCGCTGATTGATGGTGATCATCAATCCGAGATTTTTGAATGCGAATCCGACGATCTGGGTTGCGGGAACCTTGAGGATTTCCGCGAGCTCGCTGACAGTGATGAATTCGTTCACGCGGACGAGCTTCTTCTCGCGCTCGACCTCGGCCGCGCGTGCTGCCGCTGCCTCTTCACGATTATCTTCGCCGCGACGCGGTGCACCACGACGCCCTGGGGCGCCGCGAATAGCCGTCATCGTTTTCGAGATGCTCGCCGATACTGCTTCCTGATCAACTGACCCACGCTTTCCCTTCTTTCCGCGACGTGGATCTTCACGTCGACCACCGGTTTGTGCACCACCACCACCGCCGCCACCGCCACCACCGCCGGTGCGCTCATCGCGGCGTCCGGCCGTGTTGGCTCCCGGTGCTGCGCTGGCCACTGGACGCGGCGGAGCATATGGAGCTCCAGTCGCGACTGGACGAGGACGCGGTGCACCAGGAACGACGGGGCGCGGACGCGCGCGCTCCGGCGGCTGTGCGCCATGTGAAGAAGTCTGGGGCTGTGCAGGCGGCGGGGTTGGCGCTGCTGCACGCGGCGGTGCTGGAACCGGCGCAGCTGGCGGCGGCTCGGGTGCTGCAGGAGCAGCTACCGGCTCTTCTGGCTGTGCAGCACGTGTGCGACGTGGAGACGGCGAAGCAACGGGCTCTTCGATTACAGGAATTTCTGCTACCGGCTCCGGAGCTGGAGGAGCTTCGGCCGGTTTGCGGCGGCGACGAACACCAGCTTCAGCTGCGGGCGCTGGTTCCGGTGCAGGTGCTTCAGGCGCAGCCGTTCCGCGGCGACGACGTGTCGCAGCAGGAGCGGGTGCGGAAGCGCGCGCACGTTTTTCCTTCTCCCAGCGCGCCCTTACTCGCGCAATCTGGTCGTCGGTGAGAGTGGACAGGTGATTACGGACAGGAACATCCATCTGACGAAGGAGGTTCATCACCTCGTCACTGGAAATCCCGAATTCCCCTGCCATGTCGTGAACGCGCAACTTACTCAAGTACTGCCTCCAAAGATTTGCTTAAATCCAAACAGGAACTGAGCGTTTCGGGTTGTGGGTTGTCGGTGATCGGTTGTCCGGTAAAACCAGACACGTGAATTTGTAAACCGAAAACCCAACACCGAAAACTGAAAACCCATAACCAGCTTTACTGCTTCGCTGCCTCACGAATCCCGCTCGCGAGCGCCGCATCCAGCACACCAACTGCCGCCGTCGCATCTCTTCCAAATGCAGCGCCAAGGTCTGCGGCGCTGATTCCTTCTATTGCCCTGATGTTCTTTGCTTTCAGTACGCTAAGAACCTTGTCCCTGCTGTTTTCTGATGCATCACTCGCGACTACTGCGAGAGAAAGTTTCCCTTTTTTTGCTGCTGCTCTTACCTGCTCTGCTCCAATCACAACCAACCTTCCCCGCGCGCCAAGTCCAAGCAGCTTTACGATCTTTTGCGCGGATTCAGGGGACATCCGTTACTTCGACTCTTCCGACTCCGCTTCGGCTTCTTCAGCAGGAGCAGCATCTTCGGGCTCTGCGCCAACGCTTACGATCTCATCAGCTTCGTCGGTGGTGAGTTCGTTGATGATGGACATCAGACGATCTGCTTCTTCAGGAGCAATCCCGGCCAGGCGGAGGAAATCCTCGCGCTCGAGATCCATGATGTCGTCGAGTGTGCGATATCCTGCTTCCTCGAGTACTGCCACGGTTGCCGGTCCCATTCCGTCGATCGCCGACAGTCGTGGATTGACGTTGTCTTGTGCGCCCTCTTCACCAGGAAGCGGCTGGAAGATTGGCGTATCGCTGCCACGCTCCATCCACTCGCGGCTCGAGTAAAGCTCGATCTTCCATTCGGTGAGCTCGGATGCAAGGCGCACGTTCTGGCCGTTGCGTCCAATCGCGAGTGAAAGCTGATCTTCGTCTACGATTGCCTGAATTGTCTTTGTCGCCGAGTCGCTGAACACACGGGCGACGCGCGCCGGTGCGAGTGCAAGCTTGGCAAATCTTTCCGGATCAGCCGACCAGGGGACGATGTCGATGCGCTCGCCACCGAGCTCATTGACTACCGCCTGAACGCGCGATCCCTTGAGACCAACGCAGGCGCCTACTGGATCGACTGAGTCGTCACGCGAGAACACGGCAATCTTGGTGCGGCTTCCAACTTCACGGGCACTCGCGCGGATCTCGACCATCCCCTGCTGGATCTCGGGAACTTCAAGCTTGAACAGTGCCCGAACGAAAAGTGAATCAGCCCGGCTCAAAACCAGTCGCGGACCCTTGGGGGTTTCCTCGACCTTCTTCAGCACTGCGCGGAGCGGATCACCCTGATGGAAATGCTCGCGGTGGTTCTGTTCGCGGTATGGAATGATCGCTTCAGCTTCACGGAACTTGTTGAGCATGACGACGAGCTTGCCGCGCTCGATCTGCTGAACTTCTCCGGAGAGGAGATCGCCGACCCGGCTGGAGAACTCATCGCGAATCTTGCTGCGCTCGCCTTCGCGGACGCGCTGGATGATCCGCTGCTTTGCAGCCTGAACGGCTGTGCGTCCGAACTCCTGGAAATCGACAGCCTTTTCATAGATGTCGCCGACCTGGAACTCAGGGTCCTCGAACCGAGCTTCCTCGAGCGAAATCTCTTTCGCAGCATCGGTCACTTCTTCGACGACGTCCTTGAGCAGAACGATCTTGATTCCGCCCTTTACGTCGTCGATCGTGACTTCAGCCTGCACGGTTGGCCCGTGCTTCTTGGCCAGCGCGGCCTGAATGCCGTCTGTAAGAAGCCCGTGCAGCTCGGAGCGGTCGATCTGCTTCGAGCTGGTGAGCTCACGAATCGCATTTAGAATATCAACTGAAGCGGCCATCCCAGCTCCTTACCGTTTCCAATGAAATACCAGCCGCGCCTTTTTGACGCCTGCCAGCGGAATGCGAAAAGCGGAACCCTTCGCATCTTCAAGATTCAAAACTTCCTGCCCTGCCTCGCCTTCGACCCCGCGTATCACAAGGTCCCGGCTGCCACCTAAATCATCACTCGTTACCGCCGCCCATTCCCCTGCAAACCGCGTCCAGTCCTTTGCGTTTCGCAGCGGCCTTTCGACCCCGGGTGACGATACTTCCAAAATGTATTTTTCTCCGACGACCGCCCGCTCATCCAGCTTTGCTTCGATTGCCCTCGAAACGCGCGCACAATCATCGACAGTTATCGCTTCACGATCAGGTCGTTCAATTCTGACATCCAGCACCGGCCGGCTGCGTGCACCCGTGACCCTGAGGTCGAAAAGCTCGAGACCCAATCCGTCAACTTCTTGTCTGACAATGTCTTCCAACGCCTGGTTCATCTAATTTCTAGCCGGCGATAGCGAACAAAAAAATGTGCGGGTCGTCCGCACATTCCTGTCCGCCGAATTACCGTCGGACATCTAATAATGTATCTGACGAGAGTACTAAAGGCAACCTAAGGGGGATGAACTGCCACTTAAGAACTACCAAGCTGGGAGCAGCGCGCGGTTAGCTTGGCGCTT
>JANLYJ010000265.1:0-4033 GCA_031365555.1 Gemmatimonadaceae bacterium
TGTCTGCTGCAGACAGGTTTGGCGGTCACATTGTCCAGGGGCATGTTGACGGCGTTGGGGAAGTGACCGCAGTACGCGAACAGAATGGTGCAACACTCGTCGATATCGCAGCGCCTGAAGGTTTTGGAAAATTTCTTGTCCAGCATGGTTCGATTACAGTCGATGGAGTGAGTCTCACGGTCAATGCGATTACAGGAGCCGATAGCTTTCAGGTTGCATTGATTGATTTTACGCTGAAGCACACAAACCTCTCAGACCTGAAACCTGGTTCACGGGTTCATCTGGAGGGTGACGTCATTGGAAAGTACGTTCAACGTGCTATGGAGTCTTACGTGAAGGGAAAGGGTCAGGAATGAGCATGTTCGGAACAGTCGAGCAGGCGATTCAGGACATTCGCGCCGGCAAGATGATCATCGTTGCCGACGACGAAGATCGCGAGAATGAAGGCGATCTGATTTGTGCTGCGCAGCTCATTACTCCGGAGATGATCAACTTCATGCTGAAGGAGGCGCGCGGCTGGATATGTCTCGCGCTTACCGGTGAGCGTGTCGATCAGCTGCGTCTCCCGCAGCAGAGCGAGCACAACACTGAGGAGAATCGTACCGCTTTCACTATTACCATCGACGCGTCAGCTCGTTTTGGAGTGACCACCGGGATCAGCGCGCAGGATCGCGCGAAAACAATCCAGGTTGCGGTTGATCCTGCAACCGTTCCAGGCGACCTCCGTCGTCCGGGACATATCTCTCCATTGCGAGCCAGGGAGGGCGGGGTTTTGCAGCGTGTGGGACATACTGAAGCTGCAGTGGATCTCGCACGTCTCGCGGGTCTCAATCCATCCGGCGTTGTATGTGAGATTCTGAACGACGACGGGACAACCTCGCATCGCCCGCAGCTCGAAGAGTTCGCACGCAAGCACAACCTTACGTTCATCACCGTTGCGCAGCTTGTCGCACACCGTCTGCAGTTCGAGCGGCTGGTGCATCGCGTAGCTGAAGCACGACTCCCGACAGAGTTCGGTGAGTGGAAAGTGATTGGTTACCGTAATGATGTTGACCATCATGAGCACGTTGCGATCGTCTTTGGTGACGTCAGCGATGGCGCGAGCACCCTGGTGCGGATGCACTCGAAGTGTTTGACCGGAGATGTATTCCATTCACTGCGCTGCGATTGCGGGTGGCAGCTCCACACCGCAATGCAGATGATCTCAGATGAAGGCAAAGGAGTGATCGTTTATCTCGATCAGGAAGGACGCGGTATTGGACTGCTCAATAAGCTCAAGGCGTATCAGCTGCAGGACACGGGTGCAGATACTGTCGAGGCAAATGAGCAGCTTGGATTCAAGCCGGACCTGCGCAATTATGGCATTGGCGCGCAGATACTCCTCGACATTGGACTGAAGGTCATTAGGCCGCTCACGAATAATCCGCGCAAGCTCGTTGGCCTCGAGGGTTACGGGCTCACCGTCGGAGACCGCGTTTCGCTCATTCCGACTGTTACGTCAGAAAACGCCAGCTACCTCGATACAAAGCGGGATAAGCTCGGACACCTGCTCGCTTCCTGATGGCGGAGCTCACTGGTAGCCCAAGAGGCGCGGGTCGTCGCGTGGCAGTGATTGCCAGCCGATTCAATGAAGAGGTGACGCGCAAGCTCGTAGATGGCGCGCTCGAAGGTCTCGTCTCCCACGGAGTTGCATTCGAGGCGATCGACGTGCTCTGGGTTCCCGGCGCATGGGAGCTTCCCGCTGCTGCGCGCCGCGCATTCGGAAGTGCGAGTTACGATCTCATCGTTGCAGTAGGCGCCGTGATCCGCGGCGAAACTCCGCACTTCGATTTTGTGGCGGGTGAAGCGGCACGCGGGTTGGCGGATGCAGCAACCGATGCAGATCTCCCCGTGGGTTTTGGGCTGCTTACCACTGACACCCTGGAGCAGGCTCTCGACCGCGCAGGCGGGGCACACGGGAACAAGGGTTGGGATGCTGCTGTCGCAGCACTTGAAACCGCGGATCTGCTCGACCAGCTCGAGCCGTCCGACGATGAGTAAGGCAGCAGCTAAACCAGGCAATCCGTCGCGCGAAGAGCTTGGCGTTTTTCGCCGCGGACGCGCGCGCGCTCTCCAGGCACTGTACGCATGGGACCTGAGGGCCAATGAGGATCTGGCACAGGTTGCTGGGCGTGTGTGGGATGATCTCGCTGTAGCGGCTGAAGAGCGCAAATTTGCAAACCACCTGATGCGGAAAGTCATTTCCGACATGAAGACGCTTGACGCGGAGATCGGCGAGCTCTCCACCAATTGGCGGCTCGAGCGAATCGGTGTGATCGAGCGTTCGGTGCTGAGGCTCGGCGCGGCCGAGCTTGCACAGGGAGAAACACCGCCAAAAGTTGCAATTCAGGAAGCTGTTCGCCTCGCAGAACGTTTTGGAAGTGCGCGCAGCGCGCGGTTCGTCAACGGAATTCTGGATGCATTCGCGCGACAGATCGGCGCGATCTGAGTGCGGCTACTCATAGTCAATTGGCAGGACAGACAGAATCCGCTGGCGGGTGGTGCGGAGCTCCACCTCCACGAAGTTTTTGGTCGCCTCGCTGCAAGGGGACATACAGTCGATCTCCTTTGCAGCGGATTCAAGGACGCTCCTGATCGCGCCACGCTCGACGGCATTCGCGTTTTCCGTACAGCCGGGCGATACACATTCCAATTCGGCGCGAAGCGGTTTTACCAGCAGCATCTTGCAAGTGAACGGTATGACATCGTTGTCGAAGACCTGAACAAGATTCCGCTCTACACTCCCAGGTGGAAAGCGAAAAGAACTGTGGCGCTTGTTCACCATCTTTTCGGTTCGACAGTGTTTCGCGAAGCCCTGCCCCCTGTTGCAGCCCTGGTCTGGCTGTCCGAGCGACCGCTCAAATTCTGGTACAGGAACACACCCTTCGAGTCGGTCAGCGACAGCACTACCCAGGATCTTGTTCAGCGCGGAATTCCGCGCCAGAACATTCGTGTCATTTACAACGGAGTCGATACTGTTGCCCTGACACCGAATGCAGCCGAGCGGTCGAGCGCACCGCTCTTTGCCTATCTTGGCCGTATCAAGAAATACAAGCGCGTGGATCTGGTCATCCGTGCTTTCGCCAGGGTCGATTCAGTAGATGCCCGTCTGGAGATCGCGGGAGCGGGTGACTACAGGCCGGCGCTCGAGAGGCTTGTAGCGAGTCTTGGACAGCAGTCGCGGGTGAAGTTTTTGGGCCGCATCAGTGAACAGGAGAAGCTGTCGCTGCTCAGGCGCTCGTGGGCAACCATACTCGCATCGCCCAAGGAAGGATGGGGAATCAGCAATCTTGAATCAGCTGCATGTGGAACCGCGGTGATTGCCGTGAACTCACCAGGGATCTGCGAGTCGGTAGTGGACGGAGAAACAGGCTATCTTGTTCCAGGCAATGTGTCATCGATCGCCGAAAAGATGAGCCAGTTGATTGGCGATCGTTCGCTGGTGGAAACTCTCGGCGCAGCGGGCCGCAAGTTCGCCGAAGGATTTACCTGGGAACGCGCTGCAGATGAAACAGAAGCCGACCTCGAAGCTGTAATTCGAGGAACGGGCCGTTGACGCGGGGCAGCGGTTTTCGCAACATGACTGTCATGGAAGTGGAGACGATCAAGTGATCCGGAAAGTCAGCATCCAGCAGCTCTTCGATCGCCTGAAGGATTCCCTTCAGCTCGAGGACATTGGTAACGGCATTGGAATGGACCGTGAGGTCCCAAGCGCCGAGATATCGAGTCCCGGTCTTGTGCTCGCCGGTTACGTGAAGCGTTTCTCACCCACACGCCTGCAGGTGCTCGGTGAAACCGAGATTACATATCTCGCGTCGCTCGAGGCGGCAGAGCGCAAAAGAATTCTCGAGCTCTTTTTCTCCTTCAAGATTCCCGGCGTAATTGTCAGCAAAGGCCAGAAGCTTCCCGCGGGCCTGAAAGAGATAGCAGCTGCGAGTGGCACAGCTTTGATGCGCACCAAGCTCAAGACTGCAGAATTCTACCGGCGCATCAA
>JANLYJ010000266.1:0-3692 GCA_031365555.1 Gemmatimonadaceae bacterium
GGGTAAGGTGATGCAGATTGTGGTGAACCTGCTTGGCAATGCCGTGAAGTTCACCGATCGCGGCGGCGTGACTCTCAGGGCTGAAAGAAAAAATGACGCGGTGATCGTGGACGTCATCGACACGGGCGTCGGTATCGCGCCCGAACACATCGAGCAGGTGTTCGAACCGTTCTGGCAGGTCGAGCAGGCCATCACAAGACGCACCGGCGGAACAGGGCTGGGATTGTGTGTGAGCCGGCGTCTTGCGCTGATGCTTGGCGGTGATGTAACTGTGAGCAGCACTGTAGGTGAAGGAAGTCGCTTTACACTGATTCTTCCTGTGGAACCCAAAACTCAGAAGACATGAAAAAGATTTGTCTAACCGTGATGACTGCGGTACTGGTAACTGCGCCGCTCCTCGAAGCGCAGACGGCGCCGCTTTCGGTTCGTTACAAGGATGCTGCTGATCGAATCATCAGCGCGGCAGTGGCAGACAGTTTCGCGTACAACCGAACTGCGAAGCTGACAGACACTTTCGGCCACCGGTTGAGCGGCTCCGCGAGTCTCGAACGGGCCATTGACTGGATTCTCGCAGAGATGCGCGCTGACGGCCTGCAGAATGTGCGCGGCGAGCGGGTAATGGTTCCTCACTGGGTAAGGGGCAACGAATCAGCGACTCTGATCACTCCGCGGAACTACGTGCTGCACATGATCGGGCTGGGGCGGACGATCGCAACTCCGCGGGCAGGAATCACGGCACCCGTTGTAGTAGTCAGCAATTACGACGAGCTGAATGCACGCGCAGCGGAGGTGAAGGGCAAAATTGTCCTGTACAACGTTCCTTTCACGAACTACGGGCAAACGGTTCGCTACAGAGGTGGCGGCGCGGATGCGGCCTCGAAGCTGGGTGCGGTCGCCGTGCTGCTGCGCTCAGTTTCTTCCGGGACCATGCAGAACCCCCATACGGGCGCGATGAACTATGACACTACAGGGAAAATCAGGAAGATCCCTGCTGCAGCTATCAGTGTCGAAGATGCGATGATGCTCGCACGTATGGCCGGGCGCGGCGAGAAGCTAGTGGTGAACCTGAAGACTGAAGGCCGCATGCTTCCCGATGCACCGTCGCGCAACGTAGTAGCTGAAATCGTCGGCTCTGAAAAGCCCAACGAAGTAGTCGTGCTCGGCGGACACATCGATTCGTGGGATATTGGACAGGGCGCAATGGACGATGCAGGCGGCTCCGTTGCCGCGTGGGAAGCAGTCCGTCTGATCAAACGTCTCGGACTGAAGCCAAAGCGCACAATACGGGTTGTGATGTGGACAAATGAAGAGAACGGACTGAGGGGTGGAACCGGCTACCGTGATGCACACATAAACGAGCTCGACAACCATGTGCTTGCAATAGAATCAGATGGAGGTGTGTTCAAGCCTCTGGGATTTGGTGCATCGACTACGCCGGAAGGAATGGCAATGATTCGCGACATGGCATCACTGCTCGCACCAATAAAGGCGACGAATATTACCGAGGGCGGCGCTGACGCAGACACAGGTCCGATCATCGCTCTTGGTGTTCCCGGCCTCAGCCTTAATGTGGATGGCACCAGGTACTTCTGGTATCATCACTCCGCAGCCGACATGATGGACAAGCTGGATCCGCGCGAAGTTGCGGAGTCAGTAGCTGCGATGGCAGTTATGGCTTATGTCGCCGCCGACATGCCCGAGCGGATTCCAAGAAATCCGCCGGCAACGAATCCTAGGAATCGCTAAGGCGATTGACCAGGGGCGGGATCTCAGCGAGAAGTTCGCGGGCGAGATAACCAACTCGCCCGCTTCTTTTTGCCAGGGAGTTACCTGAAGCACCGTGGAGATACACTCCCCACACTGCAGCCTGGAGCGGTGCCGCGCCTCGCGCTGCGAGCCCGGTTATCGCGCCTGCGAGAATGTCGCCAGATCCCGAAGTAGCGAGCCCCACATCGCCCGACTGATAGCGATAGTGATCGCCGTCAGGCGAAACGATATGTGTCTCGGGTCCTTTCAGCACAACGACAGCGCCGAGTGTGTGAGCGGCATCCGTTGCGACACTGAACGGATCTTTCTCTACAAGGGAAATATCGATTCCCATCAGCGTAGCCATTTCGCCGGCGTGCGGCGTGAGAATTCCCTTTACGCTTGAAGTTGCAAGCAGGGCGGAGTTATCAGCCAGCGAAGAAAGTGCGCCGGCATCGAGGACGATTGTTGCTGAATCGACCTGCGGCAGCAACCCGGCGAGAAGTGAACTGGTCTCGCTGTCGGTCGTCATTCCCGGCCCGATGAGCGTTGCGTGAGAGCGCTTTACAAGATCGACAAGGATTCGTGCATTGCTTCCGCGAATCGCACCGGCATCCGTCTCGTCCAGTCCGATTACGCGAGCTTCCGGAACTGCTATGCCAAGCTGCACCGACGCGCTCGCACAGGTGGCAATCTGGAGCTTTCCGGCTCCGGCCCTGAGCGCTGCGAGACCGGCGAGCAGAGCTGCGCCTGGAATCTCACGCTCGCCGCCGATGACCATGACTCTTCCGCGATCCTCCTTGCTGCCATCACCATCGACAGATGGAATCTTCCATGAGCGCAGAAGCGTGCGTGTGACGATCGTACCGGAACTGGTCTTAGCGCGCACCAACTTTCGCGTCCGGCTTTGACGTAACAGGCGCACCCGCTTCTTCGAGTGGCGCGACAAAATTGAAGAGGTCGAGTGAGAGCTGGCCGCGTGGTCCGCGGGTGGGGTCGTAGACGTATGACGTGACAGAGCAGTTCGCAATCTCGTTCTCCTTATCGATTGCGAGAATTTCGTCCTCCGTCATGTGCTCGATCAGGTATCGCATGCACAGGACTACGACTGAGTGGCAGACAATAAGCACTTTGCAGCCGCAGTACTCCCGCGAAATCATCTCTAGTGCGCTGCGCAGCCTAAGGATCACGTCGGTCCAGCTCTCTCCACCGGGTGGGCGGTGATAAAATTTACCGAGCAGTTTGCGGAACTCTGCCTGCTCCGGATGTGAGGCCACGATGCCCGCTGGTGTCATACGATCGAGTATTCCGAATTCTTTCTCCCGGAACCTTTCGTCTACAACGACTGCGGCTGGCTTGATTCCACTTTCTTCAATGATGATTTGCGCCGTGTGTCGCGCGCGAAGGTATGGGGAGATGAGCACGATTTCCGGCTGCGCCTCCTTATTCAGCGCGCCGTACCAGCGTCCGAGCGCGCGTGCCTGCTCCTGTCCGAGGTCGGACAGAGGGACGTCCACGTCACGAATATCGATGTCAATGAAATGCTGGCCTCCCGCAGTTGCCGCATCCCGCGCGACATTGCCTGCGGATTCGCCGTGACGAACGACGTAAAGCAGATCCGGCCAAATTTGGGTTTGTTTCACGTGCGCTTAATGGTCAAGTAGCATACCAGTGACGGGGAGGGTGGCGCATTCCTTGTAATCAGAGTTGATATGAAAAACCCGGAAGAAATCGACCCGGACTGGTCCAGATATGCCGAAACGGTGCTCCTCTTTAGCGGAGCACCCTCGATGGAGGTGGACCTGCGTGAGCCGCTCAGCGAGGATGCGCGGGAGTATTTCCGAAACAGAGGTTTCCGCCAGAACTTTGCGATACTGACGGCGCACGATCCCTTTGGGCGGGACCTGTCAGCGGAGGAAAATCGGGAGCGCCAGGCGCGCCTGGAG
>JANLYJ010000283.1:0-2304 GCA_031365555.1 Gemmatimonadaceae bacterium
CGAGCGCATCGTGAACGACATTGTGCAGGGCGCCCAGTCGCAATGGTAAAGCGCACTGGTGCGAGCGCCGTTGGCTGCCTGGTGTATCTGGTCATCATTGCCGGCACCGTCTGGTTCGCTACTCCCTACGCGAACGCGTATCTCGACTACTATCGATACACCGACGCACTGAAACAGGAAGCGAAGTTTGCGGAGCACCATAACGATAACGAAATTCAGTTTCGCCTGAAGATTTTCGCTGACTCGCTCGGACTCCCGCCCGGAGCCAGCGCGGTGCAGGTAAATCGACGCAAGGACGGCGCTACAATTATGGGGACCTACCTCCAGACGATAAATGTTCCCCTTGTCGGTCCGCGCAAAATCAGGTTCAACCCGCGAGCTGAGGAAACGTTCTGAGCGTACTGGATCCTGCAGCAAAAATATCGTCGCTGGGAGACCTGAAAGCGTGGCGCGCCGACCAGAATGGCAAAGTCGTTTTTACAAACGGCGTATTTGACCTCCTGCATCCCGGACATATCGATATTCTCACCAAAGCGCGCGCTCTCGGCGATTTGCTGGTTGTTGGACTGAACACCGATGCATCTGTCAAACGACTCAAGGGCGAAGCCCGGCCGGTGCGAACCGGGGCAGAGCGGGCTTATGTGCTTGCAGGACTCGAAGCGGTGGACCGTGTCGTGCTTTTCGAAGAGGACACTCCACTCGAGCTGATCACAGCTTTGCGGCCCGACATAATTGCCAAGGGTGGCGATTATTCAGTCGAGACAATCGTCGGCGCAAAAGAGGTCCAGGCGTGGGGTGGTCGCGTTGAAGTAGTCCCGCTCACACCTGGGCAATCCACAACATCAATCATTCAGAAACTTCGTGACTCAAAATAAACCGCGGGAAAATCGGACTGCAGCTGTAATGCGTCCTGTATCGATTGAACGAGCAGTTGCCCCCTACGCTGAAGGATCCTGCCTCATTTCGTTTGGCTCGACAAAGGTCCTGTGCACTGCATCTGTGGACGAAGGCGTGCCCGGATGGCGGCGCGGTTCCGGTCAGGGTTGGCTTACTGCGGAGTATGCAATGCTGCCGCGAGCTACGCGAACACGAAATTCGCGTGAGCGGTCACAGCTGGGCGGACGCACGCAGGAAATTCAGAGACTGATTGGACGCAGCATGCGTGCGATGCTGGACGATTTCAATTTCGGCGAGTTCACGGTGAAGATCGACTGTGACGTTCTAGTCGCTGACGGAGGAACGCGTACGGCGGCAATTACGGGGGCGTCAGTTGCCGTTGTGGATGCTTTTCAATGGCTGGTGGACCAGGGAAAGATCCCGGTGACTCCGGTGAAGCGCAGCGTCGCTGCGGTGAGTGTCGGGATCATCGACGGCGAGCCGCGTATCGACCTTGACTACGAAGAGGATGTTCGCGCTGAAGTGGACATGAACGTAGTGATGGCGTCGGCAAAGAGTTTTGTCGAAGTGCAGGGAACTGGCGAGCACGGAACCTTCGACCGGAACCAGCTCAATCTGCTGCTGGACCTTGCAGTAGCCGGAATTGGCGAGCTCGACTCAGCCCAACGCAAGGCGCTCGGCGCTTGACGATCGAACGGATCATTATTGCAACACGAAGTGCTGGAAAAATGCGTGAGCTTCGCGAGATGTTTGCTTCGGCATCTCTTGCGGTGACCGATCCGAACGAGCTGGGAATCCCTGAGTCACGCATAGAAGACGAGCTCGAGAAGTACGACACGTTCGAGGAAAATGCGATTGCGAAGGCCCGCTACTTCATGATGAAGAGCGGCGGTCTTCCAACAGTCGCAGATGATTCCGGGCTTGTCGTCGATGCGCTCAACGGACTTCCGGGAGTGCGCAGCAAGCGTTGGTCAGGGCGCCCCGATCTTTCGGGAATTGCCCTCGACAATGCAAACAATGCCAAGCTCATTCGGGAGCTCGATGCAATCGAACTGAGCAACGATGGGCGGAAGGCAAACCTTCGCTTTCCTTTCACAGCTCGCTACGTATGCGCCGCGGCCTACGTCGACAGACTGGGCGAGCTGTCTGCAGTAGGTCAGACTACGGGCGCAATTGTACGCGAGCCGCGTGGGAAAAGCGGATTCGGTTACGATGCATATTTCGAGTCAGACGCTGTGGCAGGCACTTTCGGTGAAGCGACCATGGAGCAGAAGTCAGTTGTAAGTCACCGTGGGCGGGCATTTCGTGCACTGATCGAAGCGCTTCGGCTAAGAGGTCTCGCCAAGTAAGCTTTTTCGCGCGGTATTGTTTGCCCTCCAGGCCGGTTACACGTAGGGCACGTAGTTC
>JANLYJ010000291.1:0-1941 GCA_031365555.1 Gemmatimonadaceae bacterium
TTTTCCACTCAGGCTGAGTGGAAGTCCGTGCGCATGGCTTTCGCGGATTTCGGCGTGACTACTGCCGCGCATATTACCGGCGTACGATTCTTCTCGAATGGTGTTGATGCAGCGAGTGGTTCCTTCACGATCGAGCGAGTGCGGCCCTGGTGAACGAGTCCGAGCCCGGTAGCGGCGGGTTGAAATTCGTCACCACTTCCGGAATCTTTGCGCGCGGAACTGTGATCGCCGACAGGTATCTGGTGGAAGGCGAGCTGGGCAGTGGCGGAATGGCGACCGTGTATGCCGCAGTTGAGCGAAAGCACAATCGTCGAGTGGCGATCAAGGTTCTCAAGTCGGACGTGGGCGATTCGATTGGACTGGAGCGCTTCTCCCGCGAGATCGAGATCATCTCCAAGCTGCAGCATCCCAACATCCTCCCACTGTACGATTCCGGCGAATGGGAAGGAAAGCTTTTCTATGTAATGCCGCTCATTGAAGGTGAATCACTTCGCGACAAGTTCACGCGTGAGCCGCGCATGCCTGTATCGGAAGTTGTCGAGCTTGCACAGCGCATTTCGCTTGCGCTGGACTACGCGCATTCACGAGGCATAGTGCACCGCGACATCAAGCCGGAAAACATCATGCTCACCGGTGGCTCGGTTGTCGTGGCTGATTTCGGAATAGCGCGCGCTCTCACTGGCCTGCCTGCCAACCTCACGCTGACAGGTCTGGCAATAGGCACACCGGTTTACATGAGTCCCGAGCAGGCGGAGAGCTCGGGAGATATCAAGGGCACGAGCGATCAGTACAGCCTTGCATGCGTTGTTTATGAAGCGCTCATGGGGGCGCCACCTTTTGGCGGATCGTCTGCGCAGCACATCATCATGCAGCACTGGAGGGACGAAGCTCCCTCCATGCGCGCTGGCAGGTCTGACATTCCGGACGACGTCGAAGAAGCAATTCGGCGTGCGCTGTCCAAGGATCCGGCGCAGCGTTTCGAAACCGTCTCCGATTTCGCGCAGGCGCTGAATGTCGGCGCTACCCAGACCCGCCTGCTGCCAAACTTCAAGACCAAGCGGGGTAGAAAGAATCTTTATCTCGGAATCGGCGTCGCAGCGGTTCTTCTAATCGGATGGCTTGCTGCAACCCTGCTTCCAGGTGTGAGCGTCTCGAGAACTGCAGCTGTTACAGCCGACTCGATACCGCGACTGATTGTTCTGCCATTCACCCACAGTGGCGACGCACGGGATAAATACATCGCGGATGGAATTACTGACGAGGTCACAAGCCGATTGTCCAACATTCGAGCTCTCCGCACGATTTCCCGGGCCAGCGCGAATCAGTACGCCGGTGTTCCATTCGCGCGGATCGCCAGCGAGCTCAAGGCACGCTATGTACTGACGGGTTCGATCGCGACAGAACACGGAGCAGGCGACATAGTTCGTCTCCGTGTAATCCCGCGTCTCGTTGACCTCAATGGTGGAGAAGAGCGCGAGATTTGGAGCGAGCGTGTACAGGAAGACATCCTGCCGGGAAAAGTGTTCGATGTACAAGCGCGCGTTGCAAGTGGTGTCGCAAGCGCGCTCAGCACGAGAGTGGCGCCTGACGAACAGCGCGCCCTGGCCGCACCCGTTACAGCCAACGCGGAAGCCTACGGATATTTCCTGCGGGCTGCGCCTTACTCGGCATTCCTTTTCGACGAGCAGCCAACCCGTCTCGCGGTCGAGCTGTACGAGAAGGCGGCGAAAGCGGATCCAACGTTCACACTCGCTTTCGCCAAGCTCGCCCAGTTCCAGTCGCTTTACTATTACTTCTTCGACCGTACTCCATCACGGCTGCTTGCAGCAAAAGTTGCAGCTGACCGCGCCATTGCTTTGGATCCGAATCTGGCTGACTCGCGGATCGCACTGGGCTACTATTTCTACCTGGGTGCGCTCGACTACGATCGCGCGCAGGCAC
>JANLYJ010000341.1:0-2915 GCA_031365555.1 Gemmatimonadaceae bacterium
GCTACCTGGTGCCCGCGCTCCGCTGGGCAGCACTGACGGGAGAGAAGACGCTCGTCTCCACTAACACAATCAATCTTCAGGAACAGCTCGTTGCAAAGGACCTGCCCTTTCTCGCTGAAGCATTTGCGGGGAAGCAGTCAGTTCGCTTCGCACTGATGAAAGGCTGGCGGAATTATCTCTGTCTGCTGCGCATGAACCAGGCGGAGCTTCTGGGCGCGACACTGTTCGACAATACAGTCGCACAGGAAATCCAGACGCTGAAAGAGTGGTCCGCGCGAACCAGTGACGGATCACTGAGCGATCTTGCGGTTCCGCCGAGCAGCGAAGCCTGGGATGAGGTTGCAGCGGAGCCGGATCTCTGCATCCGTCAGAAGTGCCCGCACTACCAGCAGTGCTTCGTGTTTACTGCGCGCCGCAAGGCTGCCGATGCCCAGGTGATTGTCGCAAACCATCATCTGCTGATGTCGGACGTCGCAGTGCGCCGCACAACGAACAACTGGGACGATGCTGCGGTCCTTCCCGCTTACACGCGACTGGTTGTAGACGAAGGACATCATCTCGAGGAAGCCGCTTCCGCCCATCTCGGCGCCTCATCATCACGTCGTTCGCTGAACCGTCTTCTGGCGAGGCTCGACAAGAGGGGAAGGGGCCTCATTCCTACTCTGATGACGCGCTTGAGTGGTGATCGCGGCGATGCATTTGCGCTCGCCAATCTCGATCTCGTAAGGCAGCGAATTCTTCCCGCGCTCGCAGGAGCAAGAGAAAAGGGCGCGCTTGTATTTGATCTGATCGAGAGCGCACTGCGGGACAGTGGACAGCAAACGCTTCGCATCACAGCGGAGTTCGCATTCCATCCCGTTTGGAAACGCGGCCTCGATGCCGCACTCACCGATCTCCTGGCTTCCATGAAACTCATGGAGGACAACTTCAAGGTGATTCGCGACAGACTCAACTCGAAGGCGACTGATGCAGGCGTGTATTCGCTGATCGCGGAGCTGCAAGGAGTCTGTCGGCGAATGGATGCAATGGGCTTTGCGCTCGAAGGCGCACTACGACCCGAACCCACAGGCGAGTCAGCAGTGCGGTGGATCGAGAGCCGTGGACGCGAATCGAATGTGGCGGTCAGCTGGGTTCCACTAAACCTTGCGCCCATCCTGCGCGACGATCTTTTCGAGCGCGTCGAGACTGCAGTTGTAACGAGCGCAACACTGGCCGCGGACGGGAGCTTCGATTTCATCCGTAAGCGACTGGGCCTCGATTCGTACGACACGCCGCCTGTCGAAGGAGTTTATCCGTCTCCCTTCGATTTCGAGCGACAGGCACTGTTCGCACTGCCCGATGATTTTCCTGCACCGGGTCAGAACGATCGCGCGCATTTTCAGGCTGTGATTGAGGCCGTCATCGATCTTTGTGACGCGAGCGATGGTGGGGTGTTCCTGTTATTTACGAGTCATCGCGATGTGCGCATGGCCGCGAGCGAGCTGCGCGCACGTGGAATGCACGAGAAATATCCGCTGCTTGTTCATGGCGAGATGGGCCGTGATCATCTGCTCTCGCATTTCCGTGAGTCGGGAAGAGCGCTGCTCATCGGAACCTCTTCCTACTGGGAAGGTGTGGACGTAGCGGGTTCGGCTTTGCGCGGGCTCCTCATCGCGCGTGTGCCTTTCAAGGTTCCAAACGAGCCAATGACAGCGGCGCACTGCGAAGCAATTCAGGAAGAGGGAGGCGATCCCTTTGCCGACTACATGATCCCGCATGCGGCACTTCGCCTCAAACAGGGCTTCGGCCGGCTTATTAGAACCCGCAAGGATCGAGGCGCCATCATCCTGGCTGATCCACGCGTTATTACAAAAGGGTACGGTGCCGACATTCTCCGGGGACTCCCACCCGCAAAGAAGCTCGTAGCCCCGTGGAGTGAAATTCAGAAGCAACTCAAAGAGTTCTACGCAGTGTCACAATAGAATGGAGAGCGAATGAGCGGCAGTGTACGCCCCGGCAAAATTGTTTGTGTTGGAAGGAACTACGTCGATCACGCCAAGGAGCTTGGCAATGACGTACCCAAGGAGCCACTGATCTTTTTGAAGCCGCCTTCGTCGGTCATTGAAGGGGGACAGGCAATCGTGCTTCCAGAGCAGTCGAGCAGAGTTGAGTTCGAGGGCGAAATCGGAGTGATAATCGGGTCGCGCCTTCGCTACTGCAGTGAAGACGAAGCGCTCCGCGCTATTCGTGGCCTCGTGGCCGTGAATGATGTCACGGCACGCGACCTCCAGAAGTCCGACAGTCAATGGACCCGCGCGAAAGGGTTCGACACTTTCTGTCCAATAGGGCAGGAGTCCGCCGCCCTTCCTGATCTCAAGTCGCTGGAAGTTATTACCCGTGTGAACGGCGAGGAACGGCAGCGCGGGAAGAGCGCCGACATGGTGTTCTCGATTCCATTCGTCTTGGCATACATCTCCCGCGTGATGACCCTCGAGCCGGGTGACCTTGTAGCGACTGGGACTCCGGCCGGTGTGGGCCCGCTCAGCGCAGGCGACACGGTCGAAGTTGAAGTTGTCGGGATCAGCAAAGTCAGCAACCCGGTCATGGCGCGCGCCTGATGCCGGCTTTTACAAAACGGCTTCTGAGTCTGCCTGAATATCCTCTCGCGAAAATTCCCGAAAAAAAACGCGAGATGATCGCGCGCGGTGTGGACCTGATCGATCTCGGCGCAGGCGATGCCGATCTCGATCCGCCGACAGCTGCAATGGACAGACTCGCTGCCGCACCACGCACGCCAGCTATGAATCGCTATGGGTTCGGACTCGGACTGATGGAGTACCGCGAGGCGATTGTCGAATGGATGCAGAAGCGTTTCGGAATTTCATTCAATCCGATTACAGAGATTGTTCCCTTGATTGGCTCCAAGGAAGGGATCT
>JANLYJ010000343.1:0-2004 GCA_031365555.1 Gemmatimonadaceae bacterium
CGACCTGCGCGTGATGGAGGTGGATCCAATCCATCGTCGCATCGTGCTGGCCGTGACCAACATTCCGGAAGATCAGCCGCCGCGTCCGGAAACTCCGTCGAAGATCATCCCGATGGAATCCGACGACTACCTCGCAGTTGGCCCGGTAACCATCCCGGACACCTACGTCGAAGTAGACTAGGCAGCTCTCAAGTATCAAAAGAAAAGTCCGTCGAAAAAATTCGGCGGGCTTTTTTTGCGACCTCTATAGATCTTTGCTCTCGGGCCAGAACAAAAAAACTATCTGTTCGATCGAATGAACTTTCTGGCTGCGACGACTTCGGGTCGTCCCGGTTTATCCGCATGCGATGAAAGGGTGAGCAGGTCGGAGTAGTACTTTCTCGCAGTCTTGCTGTCTCCAGCCGCTCTCGCGGCTTTCGCTGCGCCGGCAATCGCCCGGTATCGGTTGGGTTCGTGCTTCAGGGTTTCGCGGAATTCGACGAGTGCCTGCGCCGGTTTGTTCACCTGCAGCAGCATTTCTCCGAGAAGTTCGCGTGCGGGCGCGAGTGGGCCCGGAGTTACAGCACTCTTTTCTGTCGCGCCTTCACGATCGGCCGCTTCCCGCATTATTCGAATTGCCTCAGTTTTTTTTCCCTGCGCGAGGGCCAGCCAGGCAGAGGCGCCACGAATCTGGATTTCTGTCTGTTCTGCCCAATACAATTCCTTCAGCTCGACAAGCTTGTCACGCAAGGCATTTAGCTCGCCTATTTCTGTGCGGGCGAGAAGAGTGTCCCCGCTCCGCGCACCACCAATGGCTCTGGCGAAATGCGATATGGCGCTCGCCCAGGGAATGGTACTGGGACGAACCTCGAGCCGTGACCCCTCGCGCCACATGCCGCGTTCCAATGCGTACCTGGCAGGAATCGCGGCGATTGCAAAAAAGGCTGCCGAAGGTGGAGCCGCACCTGTCGGGCGCGCCGGGTCAAAACCGGCAATGGAAGCGGGCAGGCTGTCCACCAAACTGCGAGCTGCAGAATCCCGCCCCGTCTGCAGAAACGCGTACATCATATAATCTTTTGCATGCAGTGATTCACTGCTCGAATTGAGTTTTGTCGCGGCCGAGATAGATGCGACATTAGTCTTGATCGACTCATCCCACAGTCCTACACGCGTGAACGTATGTGAAGGCATGTGTAGCGCGTGCGGGGCCGAAGGTGCTATCACGGCGTATTCGTGAGCTGCGTGAAGAGCCCTGTCAGCGAGTGCCGGCACGTCATAACTGTGGATGATGTAGTGAGCGAGTCCCGGATGGTCAGGATGGTCCTTGACGAGCCCTTCGAGGATTGCTCCGGCTTTCAGCTGGTCCGAGTACGTCTTGTCGCCAGGGTCAGCGGCTATTGCAAGCGAGAGTGCATGGAATGTCGCTGCTTCGACATCGTCAGGGTATCGTGAGGAAAGCACAGCCATCGCATCGCGGTACCGCCGCACTCGGGTGGCCTGGTCGATACTCTCGTTCTTGGTGTACAGGTTCGCGACTGCCGAAACAAAAGCCCTTTCTCGCTCTGACTTGCTTGAAGTTGCCCGTTCGTTCGTTACCGCCTGCAATCCACGCTGGATCTGCGACGGCGTTTTGAATCCAACTGCAAATGGATTTCCCCACGCCGCGAGCGCAATTCCCCAGTAGGCAAGGCCGCACTCCGGATCCAACTTCAGCGTTTCGTTGAAGGCGGCCGTGGCGTCCCTGAACTCGAACGAGTGGAGCATTGCGACCGCGCGGTTAAAAGACGACTGCACTGCCGGGCTGCAGGTGTTCTGGAAGTTCACAGTTCCAAACTTCATGATTTCGGTGGATTGCTGCGCCTTTGCCGCGGTCGGGCATGCAGCAACAATCGTTGCGAGCAAGCAGCTCCGCAGTATGGGAGTCTTCATGGATGAGTTTGCCGGTTGGGTTGTTCGCAGCCAATTTGCGCCTGTTCGAGCCAAAACCCAAGTTAGATCATAAAAATATTTCGCCTCTTTGCCATT
>JANLYJ010000345.1:0-2441 GCA_031365555.1 Gemmatimonadaceae bacterium
TCAACCGGCAGCTTTTCGTGGCGTGCGGGCACAGACGAAATCACTGGATCGGAGCAGCTCAATCGCATTTACGAGTTTGATGAGGGTGTGCACGTGACGATGGGGCTAATGATGTCGCGAGTCCACCCGGACGACATCCCATCGGCCAATGAACGGATTTGCTCAGCGCAGAACGACGGCAGGGACTTTGAAGACGACTACCGGCTGCAGATGGCCGACCGGTCGGTGAAGCATCTGCACTTCGTCGCCCATGCGACCCGGGACCATAACGACCAACTGGAGTATATCGGCGCGGTGCAAGACGTGACGGAGCGCCGTCTTTCCGAAGAGGCGCTCGGCAAGGCCCGATCTGAGCTCGCGCATGTGGCGAGGGTGACGAGCCTCAACGTATTAACGGCATCGATCGCGCATGAAATTACCCAGCCGCTGTCGGGAATCATTATCAATGCCAGTACCTGCCTGCGGATGCTGGCCGCAGACCCTCCAAACGTCGACGGTGCGCGCGAAACGGCGAAGCGTACGATTCGCGATGGAAACCGTGCGTCTGAAGTGGTCACGCGATTGCGCGCGCTTTATAACAAGAAGGACGCTACGGCCGAATCGGTGGACCTAAATGCGGCTACCCGTGAGGTGATTGCGCTGCTTTCGAGTGAACTTCGGCAAAACCGGGTGATTCTACGGCCAGAATTTGCCGACGCCCTCCCGCATGTCGTAGGCGATCGTGTTCAGCTTCAGCAGGTCATACTAAATCTCCTCCTGAACGCCTTAGACGCGATGACCGGCGTCGATGATCGTCCGAGGCTGTTGGTGATCAGAACCGAACGAGATGACGGTGATCGTGTGCGCCTTACCGTGCAGGATGCGGGGGTAGGTGTCAAAACGCAGGGCGCTGAGAAACTCTTCGAAGCGTTCTATACGACTAAAAGTGGCGGTATGGGGATCGGGCTATTCATCAGTCGCACCATTATCGAGAGCCATCAAGGTCGTCTATGGGCAGCACCGAATGATGGTCCGGGCGCCACGTTTTCATTTTCTATTCCTCGAATTCCAGCGCTTGGTGCCTCCCAGAATGTCGAAGCCGCGTCAGCGTGAATGTTGAGGACCCAAGAGGGGAAGATCCGCGAACGCGACAGACATTGGACTCTGGACTGCAGAGGATGAAACCATGATTAGGCTAGTGTTGTTCGTTGTGCGGCGAGCAGTACAGTTGCTGCGCCACCGTGTCGAGGTACGCTCGCAGGCTGGTCTCGGCTCGCGCTTTTCGGTTTCTGCGCACCCCGCAGCCGGCTAATGGTTGGGCTCCTATACCTTGGTTTGATCCCCACCCCGGCAGACAGTGTGGTAGGGATAGACGGCGACGCTGCCATGCCCTGAAAGCAAGCACATGCCGCAAGTAACTGACGAGACGTCGGTTGTTCACATCGTCGATGATGACGAGTCGCTTCGTTGCGCAGTCGACTGCCTTTGCCGTTCCATCGGGTTCCAGACGCGGATGTACGCCTCGGCGCAGGAGTTCGTCGATGCCAAGCGGGACGACCTAGTGGGATGTCTGGTACTCGATGTCCGCCTTCCCGGCATCAGCGGGCTGGATTTCCAGTCGAAGCTGACTGAACTCGGCATCCACCTGCCAGCTATTCTAATTACGGGCCATGGTGACATCCCCATGTCAGTGCGGGCGATGAAGGCTGGCGCAGTCGACTTTCTGCCCAAGCCATTCCGCGACCAGGACCTGCTCGATGCGGTGACGGCAGCGATTGAGAGAGATCGCAAGAGACGTGTGACCGATAGCGGCACGGCCCTCGTTCGCGACCGCTATCTCAAGCTATCGCCGCGAGAGCAGCAGGTCATGATGCTTGTGACCACAGGAAAGATGAACAAGCAGGTCGCTGGCGAGCTCGGTCTCAGTGAAATTACGGTCAAGATCCATCGAGGCGCAGCAATGCGGAAAATGGGAGCACGCACGCTCGCTGACCTCGTGCGCATGGCCGACGGGTTGGAGACGAAGTCTCCGTAAGAGCCGGCACATAACACACGTGTATGATTCCCAACGGCCTGTGCTTGTGCGAAACG
This sequence comes from Gemmatimonadaceae bacterium, assembly GCA_031365555.1. Classification (GTDB taxonomy): domain Bacteria; phylum Gemmatimonadota; class Gemmatimonadetes; order Gemmatimonadales; family Gemmatimonadaceae; genus UBA4720. The sequence goes on from JANLYJ010000345.1 coordinate 2,071, forward strand.
CAATCTCGTGCGCACCGTCCGCACACTTTGCGGCGAAAACTACGGAAAGGGATGGCGCGTGCTAGCGGGACCTTTGATCTCCATTATTGACGACGACGAATCCATGCGAAGCGCGCTTGTCGCGCTTGTCAGATCCGCCGACTATGATGGGCGCGGTTTTGTGTCTGCTGAGGCGTTTCTAAGTTGCGGGATCGTGCAAGACTTTGCATGCATCATTACGGACATCCAAATGCCGGAAATGAGTGGAATTGAACTCAAACAACACCTAACGAAATGCCAATCGCGAGTGCCGGTGATCATGATCACAGCTCGCAATGACTCAGGCATTGAGGAAAAGGCCCTTGCTAGTGGCGCGGTTAGTTTCCTTCGCA